>PWQG01000239.1 GCA_003556835.1 Gammaproteobacteria bacterium | reverse complement strand
TTGAGCTCGGGGCTCAGGATGCGGTCCAGGATGGGTTTGCCGTATTTGCTTTCCCCGATCTGCAGGTAGGGCGTGTCGCGTGAACTGGTGATGTGGTTACCAGCCGGGTAGACCAGCATGATGCGATGGCGCTTGCCGCGAACCTGGCCGCCGATGATGAAACTGGCCTCGAATCCGGAGCCCTTGTCGGCGTGCTTCTCCTGCTCGGAACGGCTGAGTTCCCCCAGATATTCCGCTGCCTCGCCAATGCTCTGGACGGTCAACAGGCTCCGGTTCGATTCTTCCCGCACGTCCCGTTTGACCCGGTTGATGGTAGCCTGGGTGGTGGCCAGGTTGCCGGCAGAGAGAATGACAAATTGACGCTCGCCGTCGACACCAAAGCGATACATCTTGCTGTAAGTGCTGACCTGATCGGTGCCGGCATTGGTTCTCGAGTCGGAACAGAACACAATGCCCGCATCCACCGATATGGCTACACAATATGTCATTCAATCCACCTTTAACCGCTGCCTGCTGTCACGAGGCACAAAGGTACCCGATATTCCTGTCCACGGGAACCTTCACCGGTAATGGATCAGTGTTTTCCCTAAAGGCTGCGGAGTCAGGCTCAGTGTTCGTCCAGCGAGTCGTCGAAGGAGTCGTGACCGTAGCCGGAGTCGCGGAAATCCTCATCGTGGTCCGAGTCCAGGTCGTCAAACTGCAACTCGCCGTAGAGTCGTTTCCAGTCCAGGCGCTCCTCTGCGCGTCGTCGCAGCTCGGTCAATCGCCGACGTTGGGCATGCCGGTCACCGCTGTCTTCTTCGAAGTCGCTGTCGTTGAGTAAACCCGTGGAGTCGAAAAAGTCCTTGGCGCTGTCGTTCAGCTCATCCCAGGAATGACTTTTCATCATTGCACTCGCTCTGAATGAGCCACCGGTGTGCAAGTCCCTTATCTGTCACCTGACGCGGCATTGGTATCGTCAACCGCCCATCCTGGCGGGCGACCGGTGGCCCTGGCGGCAGACCAGGGAACCGGAGGCTTCATGAGGCGAATTATGATGTTAAATCGGGGGAATGCAATACCTGTTTACACTTTTTTCGTGTATTTTTTCAAGATGAGATCAGGGCCGCAAGCGCCTCGTCACGCAGGGCTTTCTTGGCAATCTTGCCGCTGGCGATGCGCTGCAACTGATGCTCCTGAATGCGGATCAAGGTGGGAACCTTGTAGGCAGCCAGGTGATCTTTCAGGAAAGCCCGCAGGGCCGCCTGGTCGATGCTGCTGCCTGGAGCGATCATGACGGTGGCGCAGACGATCTCTCCAAGGCGTTCATCGGGCAGACCATAGACGGCGGCTTCATGCACCTGCGGGTGCTCATTGAGTGCATATTCGACTTCTGCGCAGGCCACGTTTTCCCCACCACGGATCACTATGTCCTTGGCCCGGTCCTTGATCACCAGGAAGCCGTGTTCATCCAGCAGGCCGATGTCACCGGTATGGAACCAGCCGTCCTTCAGTGCGTCAGCGGTGTCGCCAGGACGATTCCAGTAGGATTTCATGACAGTTGCGCCACGGATGCAGATTTCGCCAATTTCGCCCGCTTCCAACATACGACCCTGTTCATCGATGATCTTGATACTGGTAAGCGGTGCCGTTGGACGGCCAGTGCTGTCCGGCTTGGACAGGTAGAAAGCGCCGGTGATGGTGGCGCCGATGGCATTGGTTTCGGTCAGGCCATAGCCGAGGCCGGGCTGCACCCGGTCGGAAAATTTTTCCTGCATCAAAGCCAGGTGACCGGGCGGTCGTGCGGCTCCTCCGCTCTGGACCGTATGCAGGCTGCTCAGATCGGTGGTATCGAATGCCGGGGAATTCATGACCTCCCAGGTCATGGTGGGCACACCGTGCAGTACGGTAATGCGTTCTTTCTCGATCAGCGACAGGGCCTGTTCGGGATCCCACTTGTACATCATCACGAACTTACGCAAATAGACGAAGCTGAGCAGGAACTGGGCGTGGCAGCCGGTAACGTGAAAAAGGGGAACATTGGACAGGATGGCCTCGTCATACTCCGGGTTTCCCACACGCAGCTCCGGGCGCAGCGTCTCGACCGCGGTCTTGACGAATAACCAGCTATATAGGGCGTTTATGATGTTGCGCTGGGTTGACAGGACTCCCTTCGGGGAGCCGGTCGAACCGGAGGTGTACATGATGGTTGCGTCATCGTCGACATCGACCCCGAGAGCATCCAGATCCTCCTGGCTGCCCTGCTGCCCGGCCCGGGCCAGTTGCAGGAATTCGGGGAATTCGCCGTTTTCCGGTCGTATACTGATGATGTCGAGATCCAGTTCCTCCATCAACGGGCCGAGTTCCTCGAGCCGTTGATGATCCGCAAACAGCAATCGCGCCCCGCTGTCCTGCAATCCGTATTGGATCTCCGGGCCTTTCCACCAGGAGTTCATCGGTACGGCGACGGCACCGATCATGGTCACCGCCATGAAGGCCATGCACCATTCAGGATTGTTGCGCGAGCAGATCGCAACCCGGTCACCTTTCTTGATGCCGTACTCCTGCAACAGGGTCTGGGCCATGCCCTCGGCCAGTTCCAGTGTCTTGCGGAAGCTGTAGCGCTCGTCCAGATAGACAAGAAAATCCTTGTCGGCCACCGCGAGTCCCTTGAGATAGACGTCACGCAGGCTGGTTTCCACGCGAGCAAACACCGGCAGTTCCTGCCCATTGATGGACGCGGTGGTGACCTCCAGGGGTGAACCGGGAGCCTTCATGTCGGCAACGATGGATCGGAGTTGCTGCAGATCCTGTTCGATTTGCTGATTGCTTAGCATGAGATCTGAATCCTGTCGGGCCGGTTGTCGGCGGTGACTGCGGGTTGCTCTGCCGGGCAGGCGATGTTTGAAAAGGGGGCATTATACGTCGCGGGGAACGGGAATCAAGCCGGGCGTCCGGGAGGGCCGGGGCGTGGGGGCCGGTGACTGTCACCGGCCCCACAGTGGAGTTTCAACTCCCGCTTTCGGTGCGCACTTCCAGGGTTACCTTGCCCATAACCCGGCGCTCGGTGAACACATTGAAGGCGTCCACATATTTTTCCATGGGATAGGATGCTGTAACGATGGGTCGTATCCGGCCTTCGGTATACAGGTCGAACAATTCCTGGAAGTTCTTTTCGTAGGCCTCTGGCTCTTCTTTACGGAAACGGCCCAGGAACACGCCCACCATGGAGGAACCCTTGAGCAGGGCCAGGTTGGCCGGATACTGGGGGATCCGGCCACTGGCAAAACCCACGACCAGGAGTCGCCCGTTCCAGTTGATGCAGCGCGTGGCCTGGTCAAAAAGGTCACCTCCCACCGGATCGTAGATGACGTCGGCGCCTTTGCCATCAGTCAAGGCCTTCACCTTTTCTTTCAATTCGCCGTCGCCGTAATTGACCAGTTCATCCGGGCCAGCCTGTTTTACAAATTCCAGTTTCTCGTCACTGCTGGCTGCCGCGATCACACGGGCACCCATCAACTTGCCGAGTTCCACCGCCGCCAGGCCAACGCCGCCGCTGGCCCCGAGTACCAGCAGTGTTTCACCGGCCTGCAGCTGCGCCCGCTGTTTCAGGGCATGGTAGGAAGTGGTGTAGACCATGGCAAAACCGGCTGCAGTGCGGAAATCCATGCTGTCGGGAATCTTGCGCAGGGCCGGCCCCGGTACAATCACCTGCTCGGCCATGCCACCGATTGACGGGGTTGCCATGACCCGGTCACCAACGGAAAAGCCTTCGAGTCCCGGCCCGACTTCGCGGATGACGCCACCAACCTCGGACCCCGGTGTAAAGGGCATGGGCGGCTGGAACTGGTATTTGCCCTCGATCTGCAGGGTATCGGGAAAGTTCAGGGAGGCGGCATATACATCGACCACCGCTTCCTTCTCACCGGCCTTCAGGTCGTCCACTTCCTCAAGGGAAAGATTGTCGGGCGGGCCATAGGATTTGCAGAGAATCGCTTTCATTGGGCTTGTTCCATTGATTGTCCGAAACCCCGGATTCAAGCATTTTTGGTGCTGGAGCACAATGCCCCTATAATGACGTCCGAGACTGTGGAGGCAGGCAGTATATGAATCGTGAAACCCAGCGACAACAGTACCTGGAGGAGATGGGGATCAGCACCTATTACTCCCGTTTCCGCCTGCCTGGTGCTGCTGCTTCCCCTCGCTGGCCGGAGGATGAAACCGGGGGCGCTCCCAGCCCGACGACCCGTCGCGCTCCCGCGAAGCATGGAGTCGCCGGTGGCAGCCTCGATGAGAGCAGTCAACCGTCCGCCTCTTCAGCAAATGATGCCCTGCAGCTGCTTGATACGAAGAAGGAATCGGCCCCGGCAGCGGAGCTGGCCAGGCCACAACGGGCAGCCGTGGCAGCTCAGTCCGTGACTGATACGTCCGGGCCGGCGTCACAGCAGGTCGCACGGATTGGGGTCGAGCCCTTCGCTTTCAGCTGGTATGGTCCTGATGCACGACTGGCGGTATTGGTAGAATTGCCCGCGGGGCAGCGGGGTCGTCCGGACCGGGCCAGCCGGGATCTGCTGGCCAATATGCTGCGGGCGGTGGATGAAGCCTATGCTTCGACACCGCTGACAGATCATCCTTTCGCCTGGCCTTTTGATCCGGCCGACAGGGAGGCTGATGCTGATGCGGCCCGGCAGGCCGTACAGGGATTCGCGCGGCGCCGCTTGCGCTCGCAACCTGCCCGATACCTGCTGGTCTGCGCCGATCAGTGGCCAGCCTACCTGGTCAGGGATGAGGCGGTGGGAGAAGGGTTCCTGAAGCAAGCCGATCTCGGACTGCAGATGTTGCGTATACCGTCTTTGCCAGCCATGGCTCAGGATCGCGCCCGCAAGAAAGAGGCCTGGCAGCAACTGCAACGACTGATACCGGCGTTGCGTGAGATCCGCAGCGATACAGCGGGACATTGATCATCAATTGGAGGAATCCGTGAGCGAGACGGAGACAGAGACGGTATGCCGGCGGATGGAAGTTGCGGACCTCGATCTGGTGCTGCGCAACGAAAATCTATCCTATCCGCATCCCTGGACCCGTCGTGTGTTCAAGGATTGTCTGCGTGCCGGTTATGAGTGCTGGGTTCTGGACATAGGTGGTGATATTGCCGCGCACGGCATCATGAGTGTGGCCGCGGGAGAGAGTCACATCCTCACTCTCTGTGTGCATCCGGCGTGGCGTCGCCGCGCGCTGGGGCGCCAGATGTTACAGCATTTGCTGCAATGTGCGCGGCAGCGGGGCGCTGAACAGTGTTTTCTTGAAGTGCGCCCGTCGAACGAGGCGGCGCAGCAGTTGTACTACAATGCCGGTTTTGTCGTTGTGGGACAGCGGCAGCATTATTACCCGACCGGTGGCGCGCAGGAGTCTCGCGAGGACGCATTGATCCTGTCACTGGATATGCGTGAATCATGAGTATGTCCAGCATGCGCAAGCTTGTATTGCTGTGCCTTGCCGGGCTGATCCTGCTGGGCTGTGCCCGTACCCCTGACCTGCCCGAGCTGGATGAATCCGCCGCAGCCTGGGTCGGTGAGCAGATCTTCCGCAACGAGTGCAATGCAGACCCGGACTGCCTGACCAGCTGGAATGCCGGCGAGGACTTTCCGTCATTGGGTATCGGTCATTTCATCTGGTTCCGGGCCGGACAGGAGGAGCCCTTCCAGGAGAGCTTCCCCCGATTGCTGGAATATTACGTCAGTCAGGGAGTGGAAACTCCCGCTTGGATACGGGCATTGCCGGATGACAGCTCACCCTGGCAGACACGCGAACAGTTTCTGGCTGAACAGGACACACCGCGGATGCGTGAGCTGCGTGAGTTCTTTCTGGACACCCGGGATGTGCAGGCCCGCTTCATCATCCGTCGCCTGCATGAGGGCGTACCTGCAATCATTGCTGCCAGCGAGCAGCCAGATCGGGTCGAAGCACTGTTTTACCGGCTCGCCGAAGAGCATCCCCGCTATGGCATGTATGCCCTGATCGACTACGTCAACTTCAAGGGCGAGGGGATCAATCCCGCGGAGCGTTATCAGGGTGAGGGCTGGGGTCTGTTGCAAGTGCTTGAACAGATGCTTGAAATGTCGGAGGACGAGCCATTGATGCAGCGTTTTGCCGATGCCGCCTGGATGGTCCTGGAACGCAGGGTGGAGAATGCGCCACCGGAGCGCGGCGAGAACCGCTGGCTGCAGGGCTGGTACAACCGCACCCGAACCTATATTCCGGATCCCGGGCTTTCCTGAGGCACCTAAACTTGTGGTGGGCGCGGCCGATATCCAGGCATGAAAGGCCTGCGCATATCGCGCCAACCACAGCGAGGACTGAGCCATGAGTGAGGACACAGCAGAGCTGGCCGGCCCCTCTGATGAAGTGCTGGTCTTGCAGGGGCGTCTGCGTCGAGCACAATACCTGGTCTTTGCCGCGCTCGCGGTGGCTATCATCGCACTGGTTCTGGCGGTGTTCCTGTTGATCCGGCAGGGGTCGCTGCTTGCAGGCAATGAGCGTGCCGCAGCGCAATTGCGCGAGCAACAGCAGCAGCTGGCGGGCCTGCAAAGCATCATGGATAGCCGTTTTGCCGATCGTGACGAGCAACGCACCGCATTGGGCAACCGGGTCAATGCCCTGGCGCGCCAATTGACCAACCTGGACGTCAATGACCCGGATAACGCCATCATCGGTCTGCAACGCATCCTGATCCGCCAGGAACGCGATTATCGTGACTTTCTTCGTGACCTGGAGCAGGGCATGCAGGCCCTGCACATGATGACACCGCAATCCCGGGGCTGGTGGGATGGCTTGCAGTCCGACATCCGGGACAGCGCCGCGCGCAGTGAGGCACGGGAGAACTATATCTTCAATCTGCGTGAGTGAGACTTGTCGGCATCGTTCGCAGCGGGTACTCTTGCGACTTTTCCACTCCGGCACCAGAATCGATGAGTTACGAAAGAGCCAATATCCAGCGTATGCAGGGTTATACGGCCGGCGAGCAACCGCGCGGCCGTGATGTGATCAAACTCAATACCAACGAGAATCCCTACCCGGCCACGGAAGCCGTTGCACGCGCGCTGGCCGACATCCGGGTCGAGCAACTGCGCCGCTACCCGCCGCCCCTGGCCAATGAATTCCGGGCGGAAGCGGCCGCCTTGCACGGTGTTGGCGAGGAGCAGATAATCGCGGTCAATGGCGGTGATGAATTGTTGCGCCTTGCCGTGACCACATTTGTCGGTCCCGGTGAACCGCTGGGTGTGGCAGAGCCGAGTTACTCCCTGTATCCGGTACTGGCGGACATCAATGACTCTCCGGTGATCCGGGTGCCTCTGGACGATGCCTGGCAATTGCCCGACGACTTTGCGGCCCGGATGAACTCGGCGGGTGTCAGATTGTGTTTCGTGGTCAACCCGCATGCGCCATCCGGCACCTTGTTGCCTGTTTCGCAGTTGGACGGGCTGGCGCAGTCACTGGACGGTGTGTTGTTGATCGACGAGGCCTATGTCGATTTTGTTGACCCGGCGCATGAATACGATGCCGTGGCCCTCACGAAGCGTTTTGACAATGTGCTGATTTTGCGCACGCTCAGCAAGGGCTATTCCCTGGCCGGGCTCCGCTTCGCTTATGGTATCGGGTCGCCGGCACTGCTGGAACCGATGCTCTACAAGACCCGGGACAGCTACAATACCGATTTCATTGCCCAGAAGCTCGCTACGGCCGCTCTGCAGGATCATGCAGAGGCTGCCAGGGGTTGGACGGCGGTCCGCCAGGAACGTGCCAGGTTGGCTCGTGAGCTCGTTTCACTGGGTTTTGCCTGTGAGCCCAGCCAGAGCAATTTTCTGCTGGTGCAACCACCAGTGTCGCTGCCGGCCAGGGAGTTGTACGAGCGGCTTCGCAGCCTTGGCATCCTGGTTCGTCACTTCGATCAGGATCGGCTGCGGGACCGGCTTCGGATCACCATAGGCACGGCTGAGGAAAACGCACAATTGCTGGAGCGGATTCGTGAGCAGCTGTGAATACAAAACAAACAGGATCCGGTCCGGGATGGTCTGATGATTTTCCGTAAGCGTAAACGCATGAACTGGAAGACCCGGGCGACCATGGGGGGCCTGGCGATCGCGGTGGCTGCGCTTTATGCCCTGGCCGTTTCCTGGGATATATCGCCGGGGCGTCTGATCGGCTACTTGCTTGGCAGTATATTGCTGGTCCTGGCAACCATGCTGGTGGCTGCCCTTCTGGTGGTGCTGATCAAATTGCTCGGAGCGGCAGTCAGAAAACTGCTGCCTTGAGTGTTTTCCCTGAGGGTTGATACGGGAAAGTCTTGTAAAAACAGCAGGAAATCCCACTTTATTTAAGCGTTGGCTTATTTGATTGGGTATTTTATACACATTGGTTAAAGCCTTGAAAAAAATCCGTTGTAAAACAGTGGTTTTTTTGATGATAAACATGGGTTCAATTGTAAGCTATTGATAAATATTGATATTTTATTTGATCAAAAAACAGTCAAGTTAAGTCAAGTAACCTGTTTTACAGTGTTTCGAGCATCTATACGTGACTTATCAACCGAGTTATCCACAGATTCTGTGGAAAATTCCGGGTGTCAGAAGAGTAGTCTACCTGCGTCGCGAGAGCCGGTTCACAGTTTGGTATTCGCAGGGGCAGGTGCTAAAGTGGTTAGTATATTCCCATCACCAATAACTCCGGAGACACAATGGTCGAACTGACTGGAAATATCCCGTTCATGTGGCGTCTCAGCGCGGAAACCAGCGAAGGGGGTTGCCTTGTATCCATGGTGGTACCGATTGATGCCGAAGACGAGCAGAAAGATCTGACCATCGAGACCAATGTCATCAGTTTCTCCGCAGACACCACGCGCAGTGAACAGGAAGAGATGCTGGAGTGGAATCAGGACGACATCAGTCTGTTCCTGAAACTGGTCGCTCATGAACAGGACGGCCCGGCTGCGGTGCCAGCAGAAACCGTGCGCGTGGATCTGACGGACCCCTCGATCATCGAGATCATCCAGGTGGTGGCGGCGGCCGGTTTCGGGATGGCCTATTCCTCCTGGGGCGTGCTTGAAGACTCGGTGGGTCGTTATCCACCCCATGCCTGTGACGTGGGCAGTTTCGCTTCTCTCAACACGGTGGAGGGCTTCAAGGGCTGTGTTGTGGTCGACATGGACGGCGAGGATGCGGTCTGTGTATTGCTGGATGAGATCGATGTGGTCTCGGTGGGTGAGTATGAGAAGCTTGAGCGACACGATCTGCTGATGGTCCGCCGCACCGATCTGTTGCACCCCGACTTTGCTTTCAGCGGTCCGCGTCCGGAATCGGCGCCCCTGCATTGAGATCTGTCGGGCCGTCGCCGCCGGACCCCGGCGGTGATCCGGTATCCCCGACCAGGCGGATCGGTAGCGGGCTGCACTCCGATCCGGTATAGAAGGTCATGTGGGGGAAGGGGATTTCGATTCCCGCCTCGTCAAAGGCCTGTTTGATCTCCTCCTGCATGCTGTTGCGCAGTGCCAGGAAGTTGTCCTTTGTTGCCCATATCGCGAACAATATGTCGATGGATGAACTGTTGAAGCCCTGCAGTATCACCAGCGGTTCCGGTTCGTCCAGACAAAGCGGGTTGTGGCGGGCCACATCCATCAGGACCTGTCGTGCGTGCTGGATATCTGTTCGATAGGCAATGCCGACCGTGAGATCAAAGCGCCGGATCGGGAATCGGGTGAGGGTCTTGACCTCCGACTTGATGATGGTTTCATTGGGAATGCGCACAAACAGATTGTCGAAGGTGCGCAGTTTCACTGACAGCAGGTCGATGGAAAGCACTTCTCCTGTGGTACCACCCACAGTGATGAAATCACCAATCTGGAAGCTTTCCTCGCTCAGCACAAACAGCCCCGAAATCAGGTTGGAGGCCGAAGTCTGGGCGGCAAAGCCCAGTGCAACGGAAAGTATACCGGCCGTTCCCAACAGAAGGCCAAGCTGGAATCCCATCTGATACAGGGCGCTGGCAAGAAATAGCAGGAACAGTGCCCAGAACACGCCCTTGCGCAGCAGTACCTGGTGATGCACGCTGATGACATTGTGGCTGAGCCGGACGGCGACCCGGGCCAGGATGCGCGCCAGCAGCCAGCCCAGAAAGATCAGGAACAGAGCCCGGAATATGTTGGCGAGCAGCTCGGTTTCTCTGCCCAGGTTCAATAGAAAGTCCATTGTTCAGCGTTTCCTTTCAGATTTGATGGCACTCAACCGAGTATGAGATCAATGGCGCGATGCAACAATTGCTTGCGTTGCGGTTTACGCGCCGCGGCGATGAGCCGGTACTGTTTCAGGCCGGGATCCGGATCGATTTCGACTTCGGTTTCCTCTGCTTCGGCACCCAGCTTGATGGTCAATGAGGCACTGGCGTAGGCATCGTGGTTCTGCGTGCAGCGGAACAGGGACAGCATCGGCAAGGGCACATTGATACGGTCAATCACCAGCGGCTCGCCACTCATGTTGCGGATACTGATCGGGGTCACGACCTTGTAGCCAGTGGCCAGGTTTTCATTATTGTGCAGGCGGGCCCGGGTGCTGTCCGAGTAACACAGTTCCCCTTCCCCGGTGCGTTTTCCGAACCAGGTGTCAGACAGGCGCACAGACGGCAGCTCCAGCAGTTGTTGCCCGCCGATACTGATCTGCACATACAGCGGCGAGCTGACGTAGACGCGGACCGTGCCCCGGTGCATCAGGGTGATGGGTGAATGGGGCCGGCTGACCACGGGGCGGTCAGCGAGACGTGGGCCGATCCGCAGGCGTTGGACGGTATCATCAAAGAAATAACGCAGATGGGTGACCCGACCGTACTGGCGCATACTATGGCCGGGCACGACGTGCCAATACAGATGACTGATATTCCACTCACTGCCATGTCGCTCGATGTTGACAATGAGCTGGCCGAATTGCAGTTTCAGGTGTTGGCCGCTGGCAAGACTCAGGTCCTCTTCCGGCAGGCTATCGGTAAATTCTGGCATTCCACGCATCGCTTGTTGCTGAAATTCGGGATTTGCTGCTAACGTAAAGCCTCAATTGGCACGGCTGCACACCGTACATACAATAATACAAAGGTTCCCGGAGAGGCTAGCAGTGATCTGTTTGCAAGAGATACTAAGGAACGAGAAACGGGCCGCAGCGTCGAAATGGTTGTTTGGCGCTGCAGTGGCTCTGCTGCTGATGGCCTGCGGGGATTCAGGGCCGACCGGACCGGTTGACAACAGCCCGCCTGCTGATCCCGGTCCGCCCCAATATGGTGGATCGATCAGCGTTGCTCTGGAGGCAGAGACCAACAACTGGTTGCCGGGACAGGGCAACCTGGTGGCGCCTTCGGCGCTGTCGGTGGCTGTTGCCATATTTGACCCGCTGGTACGCATCGACGAAACCGGTCTCTGGCGACCCTGGCTGGCCGAATCCCTGGAACCCAATGAAGAACACGACGTCTGGACCATGCGCTTGCGTCCCGGCGTGCAATTCCACGATGGTACGCCCCTGGATGCCGAGGCCATCAAGTGGAATTTCGACAATCTCCACAAGCGACCCGGTTCTGTGACCTATGGCTCCATCCGGGACGTGGAAAGAGTGGAAGTGGTCGATGAATTGACCGTCGAATACCATTTGAGCCGCACCATGGTGCCGTTTCCGGATCTGCTGACACGTGCCCCCGGCTGGCCGGTTTCACCCACGGCCGTGCAGGAGCGCGGGGATGCGGCCGGTTCGCATCCGGTGGGCACCGGGCCCTTCGAAGTGGTCTCCTGGCGCCGGGACGATCGTATGCAGCTGCGACGCAACGAGCATTATTGGCAGGAAGGGCAACCCTATCTCGATGCCATCACCTTCCGTCCCCTGCCGGATGAGGATGCCCGCATGGCTGCGCTGGTTTCGGGCGACATGGATGTGATCAAGACACTGCGACAGCATATCGTGGCACGGCTGCGCAACACCGGTGGCATCCACCTGTACGAGCAGATTGGTGACAGTAGTGGCAGTGCCATCTTCAATACCCGCAGGCCCCCGGTCGATGATGCGCGCATCCGCCGTTCCCTGGCCTATGCCCTGGACCCGGAGTCCCTGGTGGACGTGTTGGGCGGGCAGGGCATCACGCCGGTGCAGACCCAGTATTTCAACCAGGAGAGCCCCTGGTACTCCGAACGTGTGGCCGAGGCCTGGCCGCAAAATGATCTGCAACGCTCCACCGAGTTGCTGCGCGAGTACATGAACGATCCGCAGCGATCCGATGGCCGCCCGGTGGGGGACCCTGTGGATGTCGATCTGATGTGTCTCCCGGATCAGAGCCTGAATGAACTGGCCCAGATGTACCAGTCTTTCTGGCGGTCCGTGGGCTACAATGTGCGACTTCGCTCGGTGGAGCAGGCCACACAGATCCAGAGCGTGATCTCCGGTGACTACATGGTCACCTGCTGGCGTTCGGGCAATGAACAGGATCCCTACATCATCCTGATGAACGATTTCGGTCCGCCCGACGAACAGCCCCTGAACTACACCAATTACGAGCATCCGGAGCTGGAGGAGTACCTGGACATCCTGCGCACCGAGCCGGATTTCGACACCCGCTACGCGGCCGTCGAAAGCATCATGATGCTGTTTGCACGGGAGGTACCCAATACCTGGACCGGGGCCACTCCCGGTGCCGTGGCGGTGCAGCCGCAGGTACGCAATATCAGTGACTGGGTGTTCCCCGATGGAACCCTCGGCAACGGTATTCCGCAAGGGCAGGTGACCTGGGGCCAGATCTGGCTGAACCGGGATGACTGAAGCCGTGCGCATCCTGTTGCGCAAGTTGCCCTGGCTGCTGGCTACACTGTTTGCGGTGTCATTTCTCACCTTCCTGCTGGTGAGCCTGCTGCCGGGGGACCCGGCGGTGCAGATCCTGGGCACCCAGGGGGTCTCACCGGAAGCCATCCAGCAATTGCGCGAGGACATGGGCCTGGACCAGCCCCTCATGCTGCGCTATGTGGATTGGATCGGCAGTGCCCTGACGGGTGACCTTGGCCGCTCTCCCCTGACCGGTGAATCGGTCACCGCGGCCATAATGAGCCGCCTGCCCGTGACATTGCAGCTCGGCCTCATGGCCATCGGCATGGCCCTGACACTGGCCATTCCCCTGGCCATGCTGTCCGCCTATGGCGCCGGGGGCCGACTCGATCGGTTTGTCACCAGTGCCAGTTTCACGCTGATGTCCATCCCCGGCTTCATGATGGCCATTTTTCTCATCCTGATCTTCTCGGTCACGCTGGGCTGGTTGCCAGCGACGGGCTGGACGCGATTCACCGAGGACCCTGTCGGCAATCTGCGCAGTGCCTTCCTGCCCGCACTTTCCCTGGCCATGGTTGAACTGGCCCTGTACACACGACTGCTGCGCAGTGACCTGATCGGTACCCTGCAACAGGACTACATCACCCTGGCCCGGGCCAAGGGCGCCTCCACACTGCGTATCATGACCCGCCATGCCTTGCGACCGTCCTCTTTTTCCCTGATGACGGTGGTGGGCTTGCAGCTTGGTGCCGTGATCAGTGGCGCCATCATCATCGAGGAGATTTTTGCCCTGCCCGGAGTGGGGCGGCTGCTCTACCAGTCCATCCTGCAACGGGACTTCCTGATGGTGCAGGGTATTGTGCTGTTCATTGCCACCGCCTATGTCAGCGTCAATTTCCTGGTCGACCTGTGTTACTCCCTGCTGGATCCGAGGGTGCGCTATGCGGATTGAGCAGTTGCGGCAGATCGGAATTGTCCACCTCCTGGCCAGTGCCTGGCTGCTGCTGGTTGCCTTTTGCGCCCTGTTCGCCAATTGGCTGCCGATTCATGATCCCATGCAGACCAATGTGCCGCTGCGCCTCAACGGTCCGTCCCTATCTCACTGGCTGGGTAATGATGGCCTTGGGCGGGATATCCTGGCCCGTCTCATCCATGGCGCTCGCGTATCGGTGGTGATTGCGCTCAGCGCCGTGATCATCGGCCTGCTGATTGGCGGTTCACTCGGCATCATGGCCGGATATTTCCGGGGCTGGTTCGAGCGGATGGTCATGGCAATCCTGGATGTGGTGCTGGCTTTCCCCTGGCTGGTCCTGCTGCTGGCCCTGGTGGCTTTTGTCGGCCAGAGCCTGTTCGCCATTGCTGCTGCCATCGGGCTGCTCTGGATACCTGCTTATGCACGGGTGGCGCGGGCCAATACCCTGGCCGTGGCCCGCAAGGAATTCGTATTGGCATCCCGTGCCATGGGCGCCAGATCTCCCCGTATCCTGTTCAGTGAAATCCTGCCTAATGTGGTGTTGCCACTGATTGCCTATGCCCTGGTCGCGATGGGCCTGGTCATCATCGTGGAAAGCGCCCTGGCCTTCCTGGGTTTGAGCGTGGAAGCGCCACAGCCAACCTGGGGCGGCATGATTGCCGAGGGGCGGCGGCATATGAGTGCGACGGTGCATGTCGTACTGGCGCCCTCGCTGGCAATGCTGTTGACCGTGCTGTCGCTGAACCTGGTCGGGGATCGCCTGCGCAGTCGTTACGACGTGAAGGGGTCCAATCTATGACGCACAGGGAAGGTGAGCCATTGCTGCAGGTCAGTGAGCTGAAGACCTGGTTTGATTCTCCCGCCGGTATTGTGCGTGCGGTGGATGGGGTGAGTTTTCGCCTGGAAGCGGGCCAGACGCTGGGTATTGTGGGGGAGTCCGGTTCGGGAAAGAGTATATTGAGCCGATCGATCATGAACATCCTGCCGCATCGGACAGCCATTCGTGCGGGAGGGCATGTGCTGTTCCGGGGAGAAGACCTGTATCACCTGACACCTCGTGAATTGCGACGGCTCTGGGGTCCGGAACTGGCCATGATATTCCAGGATCCCATGACGGCGCTCAATCCCGTGCTGACGGTGGAGGCACAGCTTTGTGAAGCTCTGCGCCTGCACCTGCCACTGTCGCGGCGTGAGGCCCGTTCCCGGGCCGTGGCCTTGTTGCAGGAGGTGGGCATTCCGGCGCCCGAGTCGCGCCTGAAGTCGTATCCGCATCAACTCTCCGGTGGCATGCGGCAACGGGTCATCATTGCCATTGCCATCGCCTGTGATCCCTCCTTGTTGATTGCCGATGAACCGACCACTGCCCTGGATGTGACCGTGCAGAAGCAGATTCTGGATCTGCTTGCCGGACAGCAGCGCAAGCGGCATATGGGCATGATACTGGTGACCCATGACCTGGGTGTGGTGGCCGCACGCAGTGATCATATCGCGGTCATGTATGCCGGTCGTATCGTGGAGTATGCGCCAACGGAACTGCTGTTTCGCGAGCCACGGCATCCCTATACCCGTGCCTTGATGCAGGCGATTCCGCGCATGAGTCATCCCGCACACACCCGCTTGCAGGTGATACCGGGACGGCCGCCGCAATTGCATGCCCTGCCACCGGGTTGCCACTTTGCCCCCCGCTGTCCCTACGCCCTGCCACGTTGCCTGGAGGAAGACCCGGCGGAAGACACCAGCGTCCCGCTCTGCAAAGACAGCACGGCGGGCCCGATGCGCTGGAAAAGAGGCTCGGACCTTTCGGCACTCCAGGG
>PWQG01000008.1 GCA_003556835.1 Gammaproteobacteria bacterium | reverse complement strand
TCCACGCTGCCGCAGGTCAGCAGACGCAACAGCTCCTTGCGTTCATGTTGTGCCAGATAGGCGTTGATGTCGGTACTGATCAGATCAGATTGGTGTGCCATAGTACAGAATCCAGAATTTGCTACAGAGTTCGCCCGGTCGGCTCATCGTTCGGGGACCGCTGTGGCTCAGAAATATCCCTTGCGCTTTTTGTCTTCCATGGAACCGGCCTTGTCACTGTCGATCAGGCGGCCCTGTCGCTCCGAACTGGTGGTCAGGAGCATTTCCTGGATGATCTCCGGAAGGGTGTCCGCTTCGGACTCCACGGCTCCGGTCAGTGGATAACAGCCCAGGGTGCGGAAGCGCACTTTCTTGGTTACGACCTGCATCTCATCGGTGATCGGCATACGATCGTCATCGACCATGATGTCGATGCCGTCGATGTTCACCACCGGCCGCGGCTTGGCGAAATACAGCGGCACGATGTCGATATTGTTCAGGTAGATGTACTGCCAGATGTCGAGCTCGGTCCAGTTGGAGAGGGGGAAGACCCGGATACTCTCGCCCCGGTTGACCTTGCAGTTGTAGGTGTTCCACAACTCCGGGCGCTGGTTTTTCGGATCCCAGCGATGGTTCTTGTCGCGGAAGGAGAACACGCGCTCCTTGGCGCGGGATTTCTCTTCGTCACGACGTCCGCCGCCGAATGCGGCGTCAAAGCGGTATTTGTCCAGGGCCTGTCGCAGGGCCTGGGTTTTCATGATGTCGGTGTGCTTCTCGCTGCCATGAACAAAGGGATCGATGCCCTGGGCAATGCCGTCCTGATTGCTGTGCACGATCAGATCGAGTCCCAGTTTCTTCACCTGCTCGTCGCGAAAGCGGATCATTTCCCGGAACTTCCAGGTGGTGTCCACATGCATCAGGGGGAACGGCGGCTTGCCCGGGTAGAATGCTTTCATCGCCAGATGCAGCATGACCGAGGAATCCTTGCCGATCGAGTACAGCATGACCGGGCGGTCGAACTCGGCCGCAACCTCGCGGATGATGTGAATGCTTTCAGCTTCCAGTTGTTTCAGGTGGGTCAGGTTGTAATCGGTCATTGTGGTGTACTTGGTTTTCCATAAGCGCAGGGCCGGGCCCGGGTGAGGCCACCCGCGTCCGGCCCTTGTGAATGTGCTCTCTGCGAGATCGAGGCGTCAGTTCGGGTCGCGAGGCTTCCAGCTACTGTCGGTCGATTCCTTCGCAGGCTCTTCCCTGTTTTCTTCATTGCCGGCATCTGCTGCAGTCGCAGATTCCTGTTGTTTGACGTCGGAACCGGTGGAGGCCTCCTCGCCAGCTGCAGTTTCAGCGCCTTCGGTGGTCGATTTGTTGAGACCGAAGTTCTCGGACAGGGCGCCTTCCTGGTCCGGTGCGCGATTGGCGGCATAGTCTTTGGGGGGCTCTGCGCCGGTCTTTTCTTCCTGCCGCTGGAACATGCGGTTTTCCCCGGGCGGCAGCATTTTATCCGCGACATCCTCGGAGCACAATTCCTGTGCGCCGGTGGCCAGGTGTTGATAGACCTCGCGATAGCTTTCGGTCATCTGTTGCACCAGTTCCGCAGTGGTATTGAAGTGTGAACTTACTTCGCTACGGTATTCGGTATGTTGGTGGTGCAGGTTCTCGATCTGGGTTTCCATCTCCTTGATGCGGGCCGGGCTGGTACTACTCAGGCGGCCTGCAGCGATAACTCCGATTACCGTGCCGACGGCCAGGCAGCCAATTGCGATCAACCATAGCATAAGATTTCGAGCCTCCAGGATTTGCGGATTTCCACTGATGTAAAGTGGGTAAAGGTATTCCGAGGTCGGGATTATAGCCCGAATTGGATCGGGAAGTCGCCCCGGAATTTACGGCTGGTACTGTAAATGGCTGCTGGTTACAATGCCAGCCCTCGTGCAAACCGGCCTGTGTGGTTTGTGGCAAGCATTTCGTGCGAGGGAAAAGATGACGCCATTGGAGCGTTACAGGAAAGATGTGGCTGACGGGCTGATGATTCCGGATCCGGCACAGGAGTCTGCCATGCTGGCTCTGCAGCGGGTCTATGATGATCTTCTGGCATCGAAGCAGCTGAGGCAGGGGGGGTGGTGGCAGCGCTGGCTGGGCCGATCAAGCCCGACACAGGTACAGGGCCTCTATCTATATGGAGGTGTGGGCCGGGGCAAGACCTATCTGATGGATGTCTTTCATGAATGCTTGCCGGGTGAGCGCAAGATGCGGACCCACTTTCATCGCTTCATGCAGCGCGTCCACAAGTACCTGGGAGCCCTTCAGCAACAGAAAAATCCCCTGGAGCAGGTTGCCGACCGACTCTGCAAGGATGCCGAGGTCATCTGCTTCGACGAGTTTTTTGTCTCCGACATCGGCGATGCCATGATCCTGGCCAACCTGCTGGAGCATTTGCTGTCACGGGGAGTGGTTCTGGTCGCCACGTCGAATATTCCGCCCGAAAAGCTGTATGAGAATGGCCTGCAGCGCCAGCGATTTTTGCCAGCCATTGATCTGATTTGCAAGCATACTGAAGTTCACCACATGGACAGTCGCACTGATTATCGGCTGCGGGAGTTGAAGCAGGCGCGACTGTATCATTCTCCACTCGGCGCGGAGACCGATCGGGCGCTGGAAGAAAGCTTCCGGCGCCTGGCCCCGGCGCATGCCGAGGCGCGCCGTGAGGTCGATCTTTCGGTCCTGGGTCGTAAGATCCGTGCGTCGCGGGTGGCCGACGACGTGGTCTGGTTCGAGTTTGCCGAATTGTGCGAGGGGCCCCGGAGTGCGAATGACTATATCGAACTGGCGCGGGAATTCCATGCCGTATTGCTGGTCAATGTGCCACAATTGGGCAAAGGGCGTGAGGAGGCTGCGCGTCGATTTGTCAGCCTGGTGGATGAGCTGTACGACCGTCGCGTCAAGCTGATCCTGTCTGCCGCGGTACCCCTCCATCAACTGTATGCGGGGGGCGACCTGGGTTTCATCTTCGAGCGCACCCGCAGTCGTCTGCTGGAGATGCAGTCGGAAGAGTATCTGGCGAGCGCCCATCGGGCTTGAAGTGTATGGCGCATTTTGCCGCTTGTGGGCGTATTTTTTTGCTATACTACTTGATCAGGCCCGGGCGCTCAGGTAGTATGCGCGCTCCCTGAAGACAATGCCTTTTTTGGTGGAGTTCAATGAAAACGTTTAGCGCCAAACCACAGACTGCCGAAAATAACTGGCTGCTCGTCGATGCGGAAGGTCAGACCTTGGGTCGCATGGCGGCCGAGATCGCTACCCGTCTGCGTGGCAAGCACAAGCCCGAGTACACGCCGCATGTGGATACCGGCGACTATATTGTCGTGGTCAATGCTGAAAAGGTCACGGTCACCGGCAAGAAGGCCAGGAACAAGCTGTATTATTCCCACTCCGGATATCCGGGCGGGCTGAAAACCGCTTCCTTCAACGAGCTGATCGAGAAGTCGCCCGAGCGCGTGATCAAGCTGGCAGTGAAAGGCATGTTGCCGCGAAACCCGCTGGGCCGCGCCATGTTCCGGAAGCTCAAGGTGTACAGCGGGTCCGAGCATCCGCACACCGCCCAGCAGCCGCAGGCAGTCAAGCTGTAAGGGCTGGACCACAACCGCTCGCGCAAACGATTGTCAAGCGCCACGCACAGGATAGCAAAAGAGGTTCACTGAATCGCCATGTCGACAACACAATATTACGGAACAGGTCGCCGCAAGACGGCCACGGCACGCGTTTTCCTGACCCGGGGAAGCGGCAAGATCACAGTAAACAAACGTCCCCTGGACAACTTCTTCGGACGTGAAGTGGCACAGATGATCGTGCAGCAGCCGCTGGAGCTGGTCGAGATGGCGGACAAATTTGATGTCATGGTCACTGTGCGCGGTGGCGGCAGTTTCGGTCAGGCCGGGGCGATCCGTCACGGCATCACCCGGGCCCTGATGGATTATGATGAGGAGCTGCGCCCGGTGCTGCGCAAAGCCGGGTTTGTCACCCGTGACGCGCGAGCCGTTGAGCGTAAGAAGGTTGGGCTGCGCAAGGCGCGTAAACGTCCTCAGTACTCCAAGCGTTAATGCTCTGTATCGGCGAGGCCTCGCGGACTGATTTACGCGTGGCTGCTGCTGAATTCCGGAGATCGTTGCGCTGAACCGGTCTCCTGCAAAGAAAAGCGCTCCAGCCGAAAACGGTGGGCGCTTTTTTTTCGTAAAAAATAAATTACCAGGAATTTCATTGACTTGGCACAAGGTTCGGGGTGGGGCTGCTTGAAAAATTTCTCCGAATTCTCTACTATTCAGCCCATTTGCCGCATGCGCCGCACTGAAAACGCTGGCCGTGGCATGCAGCGCTTCCAATTTCTTTCAGACGATAATGCTCAGGAGATGACACGGTGAGTGTGAACGGTACTGATTCTGGCCGCAGAAGATTTCTGCTGGGGTCAACCTCTGTCTTGGGTGCAGCCGGCGTTGTTGGCGCTGCAGTGCCCTTTGTTTCTTCCTGGAAGCCCAGCGCTCGCGCGCAGGCCGCAGGAGCTCCGATACGGGTTGATATCGGCCGCCTGGAGTCAGGCGCCATGCTCGGCCCCATCCCGGCCTGGCGGGGACGTCCCATCTTTGTGGTGCGACGGACACCCGAGGCTCTCGAGGCGTTGCCTACCATCAACAATCAATTGCAGGATCCTGAGTCCAATCAGCCGGAGCAGCCGGATTACGCGCGCAATATATATCGCTCCCGCGATCCTGAAGTGCTCGTTCTCATTGGTGTATGTCCGCATCTGGGTTGCTCGCCTGCGCCCCGTCTGGCCATCCGCCCGGAGCCCTTCGAAGCCAACTGGAAAGGTGGCTTTTTCTGTGCCTGTCACGGCTCGAAGTTTGATATAGCCGGCCGCGTATACAACAACTCGCCGGCCTCCCGCAATATGGAAGTGCCGCCCCATTATTACGAGACAGACAACGTCCTGGTGATCGGTGAAGACGAGGAGACCGCATAAATGAGTGAAGTCAAGAAACGAGGCAGGCTGACATCCTCACTGATCGGACTGCGCGACTGGACCGATGAGCGCCTGCCCATCATGGACGCCTGGCGTCGTCACATGAGCCAGTATTATGCGCCGAAGAATTTCAATTTCTGGTATTTCTTTGGTGTTCTCTCTCTTGTGGTACTGGTCATTCAGCTGGTCTCCGGCATTTTCCTTACCATGTTCTATGTCAACAGCGCTGAAGGGGCTTTCGCCTCCGTCGAGTACATCATGCGTGATGTCGAGATGGGCTGGTTGTTGCGCTATATTCATTCGACAGGCGCCTCGGCCTTCTTCATCGTGGTCTATCTCCACATGTTCCGGGGGCTGATGTACGGTTCCTACAAGAAACCCCGCGAGCTGGTCTGGGTATTCGGCATGGCCATCTACCTGGTCCTGGTCATGGAAGGTTTCATGGGTTACGTGCTGCCCTGGGGACAGATGTCCTACTGGGGTGCCAATGTGATCGTGTCCCTGGTGGGGGCGATCCCGGTCATCGGTGAACCCCTGCTGCTATGGGTACGAGGTGACTTCCTCATCTCAGGTGCGACATTGAGCCGATTCTTTGCCCTGCACGTTGTGGCACTTCCGATTGTGTTGATCGCATTGGTTGTATTGCATCTGCTGGCCCTGCATGAAGTCGGTTCCAACAACCCCGATGGCATCGACATCAAGAAGAACAAGGGACCGGATGGCAAGCCGGTGGACGGCATTCCTTTCCATCCTTACTACACCGTGCATGACATGGTGGGTATTGTGGTCTTCCTGTTCGTGTTCTGTTTCGTGGTCTTCTTTGTGCCGGAAATGGGCGGTTATTTCCTGGAGCATGCCAACTTCCAGGAAGCCAACCCGATGGTGACCCCGGAGCACGTGCCGCCGGTCTGGTACTTCACACCGTTCTACTCCATGTTGCGTGCCGTGACTGTTCCCTTGTTCGGTATTGACGCGAGCTTCTGGGGTCTGCTGGTGATGTTCGGTGGTATTGCCATCCTGTTCGTGCTGCCCTGGCTGGATCGCAGCCCGGTGAACTCCATGCGCTACAAGGGCTGGTACAGCCGCATCGCCCTGTTGCTCTTTGTGGTCAGCTTCATCATCCTCGGGGTGTTGGGCACGATGGCATCGAGTGGTCCGCGTATCGTTCTGGCGCAGATCTGTACGGTCATCTACTTTGCTTTCTTCTTCCTGATGCCCTGGTACACGAAAAAGGAAGCGACGTATCCGGAGCCGGCGCGGGTCACCGGCCGCTGGATCAGTAACAAGCAGTTGCTGATGGCCGTCGCCCTGATCGCCGCCATGGTTCTGATTCCGCTCCGGGCGGTGGGTGCCGAAGCCGATGTCGATCTGCCGGACGTGGATTTCGACCTGCGGGACGAGGCATCCCTGCAGACCGGTTACAAGTACTACATGAACTACTGTCACTCCTGCCATTCCCTGCAGTACCAGCGTTATCAGCGCACCGCTGATGACCTGGGCATTCCGCATGATCTGGCACTGGAGCACCTGGTGTTCGGCGAACAGGCCATTGGTGACCAGATGGCCAACTCAATGTCACAGCAGAATGGCAGTGACTGGTTTGGTGTGGCGCCTCCGGATCTTACCCTGATCACACGGGTGCGCAGTCCTCAATGGGTCTACGGGTTCCTGACGTCGTTCTATGAGGATGATGGGCGTCCCTGGGGGGCAAACAACTCGGTCTTCCCCAACGTGGGTATGCCCAATATCCTGCATGAGCTGCAGGGTGACGTGATCTGCAGCAATCGGGCAGCCGAGCCGGAGGACTGTGATCTTCGCCATGTGTCCGGTACGGGTGCCATGAGCCCGGAGCAGTTCGATCAGGTTGCGTATGATATTGCCAACTTCCTGTATTACACCGGTGAACCGATTCGATTGAAGCGGCAGGAGATCGGGGTCTATGTGCTGGGTTTCCTGGCGATCCTGTTCATTCTGGTTTACCTGCTCAATCGTGAGTACTGGAGAAGGATTCACTGAGGGCTGTCGCATTGAGCAGATGGCCATTGGTATGAGGAACAGATAATGGGTGTGGTATCAAAACGCTCGTCCATGACGTTTTATTCTGACGGTAACAGTCAGTACAGTCATCGGGTACGAATTGTTCTCGCGGAGAAGGGGGTTGCCGTTGATACTGTCAACGTTGACCCCGATAACACGCCGGAAGACCTGGCGTCGTTGAATCCGTACAACAGCCTGCCGACCTTGGTGGATCGTGATCTGGTGCTGTATGAAGCCAATATCATGATGGAATACCTGGACGAGCGGTTCCCGCATCCACCCCTGTTTCCCGTTTATCCGGTCGCCCGGGCACAGAGCCGGCTCTGGATGTATCGCATCCAGCGCGACTGGTGTGACAGCGTGGATCGGCTGCTGGCTGGAAAGGGGAGTGCGGCGCAGCAGGAGAAAGCACGCAAGGAGTTGCGTGAGAGTCTGATCTCCATCGCGCCGATCTTCGCCGAGAAACCCTATTTCATGAGCGATGAGTTCACGATTGTGGATTGCTGTGTGCTGCCCATTCTCTGGCGCTTGCCGGCAATGGGGGTCGACCTGGGCACGCACAAGGCGGTGCAGCCGCTGCTCGAGTATCGGGCCCGGCTCTTTGCCAGGGATTCGGTGCGGGCCAGTCTGTCCGAGCAGGAAAAGGAGATGGTCCAGAGCTGACCATCCTCCGGCCTGTCCGCTTCATCCCACATTCACCGACCCTGATGGTGTGTTTATGTCTATGAGTTCCAGCCGGCCTTACCTGCTGCGAGCCTTGTACGAATGGATTCTCGATAATCAGTGCACACCCTATATCGTGGTCAATGCCTGGCTGGACGGTGTCCTGGTGCCACAGGATTACGTCAAGGACGGGCAGATCGTTCTCAACATCTCACCAAGTGCTGTGCAGCAGCTGCAGTTGGGGAATGAGACGCTTGAATTCGATGGACGCTTCGGTGGTATTCCGACACCGGTATATGTGCCTATCGAAGCGGTGATGGGTATTTATGCTCGTGAGAACGGACAGGGTATGGTGTTCGAGACCGGGAAACCCAGTCCCGAGCCGCCTCCTTCAGGGCCACGCAGTACTGATGATCGTGACACGGACAAGAAAGCGTCGAGCGGTGACAGGGACAAGGACAAGCGCGGCAAGAAGCCGTCGCTGCGGGTGATCAAGTAAAAATCGCCAATCGGCGCCCTACAGGTATTCGAACACGGCCACCACGCGGTTGACGCCGCCCAAGTTGCGGGCCAGACGCACAGCCCGATCTCCTTCTTCCCGGGGCACAATGCCCATCAGGTAGATACGACCATTGTTAGCCACCACGCGAATCCTGTTGGCCTGGACATCGTCGCTGGCGGCAAGCTGTGTGCGCACCTTCGTGGCCAGCCAGGTGTCGTTGCCCCGGGCCAGAAGATTCCGGCTGTCGGCCACTTCCAGTTCATTGTGGATGCGACGGATTCTGCTGCTGGTATCCGAGGCAATTTCGGTTGCCTGCTCCCGGAGGCTTTCCGAGGGTACCTGACCCACCATGAGCACAATGCCGTTGTGGCTGTTGATGTTGAAGCTGGCATTGCGGAACTCGGGCTCCCGGGAGCGCAGATTGACTGCAATCCGGGTCTCGATCGACTCGTCATCCACTACCGTGCCGGCCGATCGGATCGTGGGGTCTTCCTGGAAGCCTTCATCGCCGGTGACTTCGGTGAGAATGGTCGTGCAGGCCGAGCCGATCAGAAAAAGTGTGAGGAGAAGAGGTAACTTGATGTTCACAATGTGTCTCCGAAAATTTGCACGTCAATCAGTTCGCACAGACAGTGAATGATGCTCAGGTGGATTTCCCGACAACCTGCCTCCGAAACGGCCGGTGCGTGAATCCCGATGTCGTTCGATTCTAGCAGAACGTCACTGGATGCACCCACTTCATTGTCCAGCACGATGAGTTTGAGTGCACGATCACGGGCCGCCGTGATGGTCTCAGTCAGTCCCCGGTCGCCGTCCAGGCCGCAGATCACAATCAATGCATCGCCTTCCTGCCCCAGCGTGCGAATCTGACGGCTGCACACTTCATCAAAGCTGTGATCCATGGCAATCGCATTCATGAGGGCTGCATCCGAGTTCAGGTTCATTGCCGGCAGGCCCGGTCGCTCGCGCTGGAAACGGTTAAGCAGCAGAATGCTCAGGTATTGCGCGAGCACCGAATTGACGCCACTGCCAAAGCTGAGTATCCGTCCACCCTGCAGCAGGGTTTCACTCATGCATTCGCTGGCCCGGACGATCGGCCCGGTCAGGCGTTCGGCGGTATCGCTGAGCTGTCCGGCGCTGCTTAATAGATGTTCCCGGATTCGGTCTGTGGGGGACAAGGTTGTTGCATCCTTCAGTCTTGCAAATGTATCCGTATTCTATAGCAGTCTTGCTCGATTGCCATGCGGACGGCCTCATGTAAAGCCGGAAAACGCATCCTGGATCCAATCGTATTGCACTGGACGTCTGCCCGGATCCGGGCACAGCGCCATTACATCGAAACGACAGGGCAGGTCCTGACAGCCCTCCCGCGTCAACATGAAATAGCGGGCGCAGCGCAGCAGTCGCTGTTGTTTTGTCCGCGTCACGCTCTCAGCCGCAGAGCCAAATCGGCTGTGCTTGCGATAGCGTACTTCGATGAAGACCAGGGTGGTGCCGTCGCGCATGATCAGATCGATCTCTCCGCCCCGGCAGTGGAAGTTCCTTTCGATGGTGATCAATCCCTGTTCCCTGAGGAATTCTTCGGCCAGCCGCTCCTGCTGTCCGCCAAAGTGGCGGTGTGTGGCGGGTCCTTCCTGCAACGTTCACCTCCTTGTGCTGACAATACCGTTCAGAGGTTCCTTTACTCCACCAGTTGTCCTATCCACCCGGCTGGTGGTAATAGAAGTCCGCTTGCCAGTTCGCCTTCGGCAAGTATCCGGACCTCGCCATTGTCGAACCTGGCACCGAGAAGATGTCGGCGTATGCTGCCGTCATCGGACAGTGACAGCGTACCTGTGGCGCCCTGCAAGCGGGTTTCCGGGTAATTGTGCAGTTGCGCCAGCCGTGAATGGAGTCGATAGGCGTCCACTCCCATCGCGCGGAGCCGTTCCACCGGACCAGAGCTGCGTGGCCAGGTCTGACGGCTGTACTCCAGCAACGGGTCGGAGTTGGCCAGAAGCCATGGTGCATCCGTGAACACGATGCCGTCCAGGTCGCGATTGGACACGGTGTCGTTGCTGCCGTCGTAGATCGAGGGCATGGCAAAGACAGGGACGTCACCGGCATAATGGAAACCCATGGTGGGAATGATCTGGCGACCCTGTCCGGGGCTTGCCAGCAGGAACACGAAGTCGACATCCTGGCGCCGACGCGGTGTGAACTCCATGGTATTGCGGGGCAGCAGGTCCAGGACGCGTTGCGCGCGTTGCTCGCTGGTATCGATTGCCATCAGTGAACGTATGGCGTCGGAGTAGGAATCGCGGTCCAGGTACCGGGCATCCGAGACTACGGTACCACCGAGTGACTGCCAGTGGTCCACAAAGTGGTCATGGATGCGTTGAAAGTCCCCACCCGCTGGTGTCAGCACCGAGGCGTTGCGGTGACCCGCATGCCAGGCCATGCTCGCAGCCTGTCGGATTTCATCCTCAGGCGCCAGACCGAACTGGTACAGGTTGGCGGGGTTGATGCGACCTTCATCCCCGTAATTCAGCGCCAGCGTCGGAACGGGCAGCGAGCCCCGACTCTGCAACGCCCTTACCGCGTCCTTGTCCAATGGCCCAATGATCAGGTCCGCCCCGTGCTCACTGGCCTGCTGGTAGAGCGCTGCGCTGCTGTCGGGCTCGCTGGTGTCGTAAATGCGCACTTCCGGCACTTCCTGGTCATCAGAAAGACTGTGGTAGTAGGCGCTCATGAATCCCTGGCTGACGGCCCGGCCCGCCGCCTGCTGCAGAGGCAGCAACAGGGCGATGCGTGTGGGCCGGTTCTCCCAAAGCTCGACCAGGAAACCCAGGGAGTCCGGTAGCTGCTGCGCTGCACTGTGCTGGGCCCAGCGTCCACGCCATTGATCGATCCGCTGGATCTGATCCTCGATATGATCCTGGCTCATGGTGTTCACATTGAGCAGTTCCAGCCAGCCTCGCAATTCATAGGAGTCGACCAGGGCGTCGCGACCGGATACCGTCCCGGTTGGCGCGGAGGTCAGAATCTGCCAGATACGATTGTTATTACTGATTCGCTCATTGGCTCGGAGCTCTTGCCCCATGTTGACGCGGTCACGGGCGGCAGCAAGATACTGTTCAGTGGCCAGGTGGGCTTCCGAGCGCAGTGCGAGGGCGCGCAGCCAGGTATCGGTTTCGTTTTCCCGCAAGGCATCGAGGTCGAGCTGGTTAAGATGGAACAGGGCACTGCGGCTGTCGTTATCCAGTTGTGCAATCTTTGCTTGCAGTAACCGCAGCCCAGCTTCGTCGCCTTCGTCAATGCTGCTGAGCAACTGGCGGGCAACGGCCAATTCTCCGGCCTCAGCGGCCAGCAGGCCGGCTTCGATGATCCGTTCACGCTCGGACTCTGCACTGGCGCGGTCCAGGAAGCTGCGGAGTTGGGCCGAATCGGGACCCGGTACCGAGGCTCGTGTATCCGGACGGCTGTCCCGGGGACCATTGCCTGCGCAGGCGGCCAGAAGGCCTGCAACAAGGAAAAGCAGGGGGAGTCGCTGTCGTGTTCGCTGGAATATCATGGGGGAATGGCCTGCCTGGGTCGGAACTGCGTGATGGCTGAGCATGTCGTGGGTATATGAAAAGCATAGTACAGTTGACCGGGTGGGGCAATTGCGACCGCATCAGGTAGAATGCGCCAACCCCGGGAAGAGGAAGTGATCTCCATGCATAGCGAAGCGCAATCGGAAGCCGTCCAGGCCGCCCTCTACGTGGTGGCGACCCCCATTGGTAATCTCGAGGACCTGTCGGATCGGGCCCGGAAGGTGCTGTCGAGCGTGGACCTGATCGCCGCCGAGGATACCCGTCATAGTGGCCGCCTATTGCAACACTCGGGGATCCGAACCCGCCTGTACTCCTATCACGATCACAGTCAACAGGATCGGGAGGAGCGCCTGCTGTCGATATTGTCCGAGGGCAGGTCCGTGGCCCTGATCAGTGATGCCGGTACCCCGCTCATTTCCGATCCCGGTTATTCCCTGGTGCGCAAGGCGCGGCAGCAGGGCATTCCGGTGCGGCCCATTCCGGGGCCCTGTGCCTTGACGGCAGCGCTGAGCGTGGCCGGATTGGCCAGTGATCGCTTTGTTTTCGAGGGTTTCCCTCCAGCAAAGTCCCAGGCCCGTCGCAAGCACTTTGAGTCCCTGCAACAGGAAAGCAGGACCCTGATCTTCTATGAATCGCCACATCGCATCGAATCTTCCCTGCAGGACATGCAGGAAGTGTTTGGTGCCGGGCGCGAGGCGGTCATCTGCCGCGAACTGACCAAGCTCTGGGAAGCGGTAGAATCCGGCTCCCTGCAATCACTCTGCACCTGGCTGGCGCAGGATGACAACAATCGGCGTGGCGAGTTCGTTGTACTGGTGTCCGGTGCGCCGGCCACCGAGCAGTCAGCATTGGAGGCGCAGGCCATCCGGACCCTGGATGTGTTGTTGGAAGAACTGCCGGTCAAAAAAGCGGCGGCCCTGGCGGCCCGGCTTACCGGTTGGCGCAAAAATGCCTTGTACCAACTGGCACTTGAGCGCCAGGACGCCCACAATAAGCAAGAGGGCTCGGACTAATCAGGGTTTTCATGCTATCCGATTCAGGGTTTTCTGACCCAGCGGCCGTCCTGATCCTGCACATAATGACCTGAACGGGTTGCCTCCACCGCCCGTGCATAAGCGAGTTGGGCGACAGTGCTTACGGGCACGTCATTGTCCCGCGCGATCTGCTGGTACCGTTCACGGCGCTGCTGATTGATGTCATTGACCAGGGCACGCACCTCGTCGGATACGTCCGTCTCTATTAGGCCCAGATAACCGTCGCGTTGCTCGCCAACAAGGCCGTCGGATTTCGCTTCCTCCAGCGTGATGGCCAGTGCCGAGTGCATGCCCAGCAACAGGATCACGGCAGCGGCAAGGATATTGCGCAGGGTCGGAATATTCAGCAATTTCATTTCGTTGTCACCTCCAGATTTTACAAACCATCCGCTGTGCGGATCAGAACAATCCGCTTTCCGGGCTGAATATCTCGTCGAGCTCCCGTTCCACCTGCACCCGTACTTCGTGCTCGATGCGGACGTTGAGATTGATCGTGATCGGCTCTTCGGGTGCCGCGACCCGAACGGTTGGGGTGCAGGCGCCCGTGGTGGCCAGAACCACCAGACAGATACTGGTTGACAGGATGCGCATGACGACCGGTTTCCTTTTGGAATTTCAGGTATCAGTATACGCGGTCTACGGCTGAATGCGCGCTGAATAAATCAGAGGTTCCTAAGGATTGTCCCGCCGCCGTCCGCCGAACTCCTGTTCGATGCGATCCATGATCGAGCGTGTGGCCTGCAGACTTTCCAGCAGTGCTGGTACGTTGTCGTTGATATTCAGGTTCAGATTGATGCGTTGACCCTGGTTCACGTTGGGACTGATGCCTTCCAGGCGCACGGCCAGGTCGAGTTCACCGTCTTCGGCATAGGCCACGTCTGCTTCGAGCATTGAGTAGCGGTATTCCGACAGGGCATCATAGACCAGGTCAAGCTGGCCATTGCGGCCGCCTTGACCGGCTGTACTCTGGTAGCGGATATGTCCACCTTCAGGGCCTGCGGACAGACGCCCATCGCTGACCGTCACCGCACGATCGCTCAGCTGGAAGGGAATATTGCCACTGATCCGGCCGCTGGCATTTACTGCCGGGTAGGCGCCGAGTGCCAGGACCTGCTCTAGATCGATGGCGTGCAGTTCCAGGGTGCCCTGGCTGCTTTCCGTGTCTCCCCGATACTCGAAGCTGTCGAGCTGCAGTCGTCCGCCGAGAAGCTCCAGTTCCGCATTGCGCAGTGCCAGCCGGGGCGCTTCGGTATCGAGTGCGTATTCGAGACGCAGGTTTTCCATGGCGACGCCGGGATCAAGGTTGCCGATGTAAAGCGGCTGGTAGGCATCGCTGCGAAGGGCGCCACCAGGTTCCAGTCGGCCGCGGAATTGTGTACTGGCATGAAGAAACCCGATGTTCTGGAAATAACCGCTCAAAGCGGAAAGTTGCGCGGTAACCGGCCCTTCCACGGAGTATTGGCCGTTTTGCAGTTGCCATTCGAGACTGGCGGAGCCCTGCAGTTGCCCGTTCAGGAGGTCGGCGTCGTCGACAGGCAGCGGCTGGATCAGGTCAGACAGGCGTCTCTCCTCGCTGAAGCTGATGTCGGGTACATGAATTTGCGCAGTGCCGGACAGATCGACCAGATTCTGTTGAGCCTGCACGTGCAGTACATTCTGTGAGCCCAGCCTGGCAGTGCCATCCAGATGCAGGGTCTGGTCACGCCAGTCCAGGCGCTGGCGCAGCACCAGGTCCCACAGGTTGAGCGGGAACAGGTTGGTGTACGGCTGACGCAGGATCAGGTTGGCGCTGGCTCTGTTATTGCTGCCAACGCGGACATCGATATCCTCCAGCGCCAGCTCCATCCCGCCCATACTGTCTTCGTGGCGGATGGCGGGCAACTTTAGCAGCAAGCTGGCAGCTTGCAACGCCATGTCCGTGACCTGGCCATCGCTGTGCTGCAGTCGCGCCAAGGCGGTCGCAGGCAGCTGCAGTTCAGGGCGTTCGATACGGATGTTTCCCGGCAGCATTGCCTCTGCGATGTGGAGCTCGCTATCGGCAGCGACTGCCAACTCGATGTGCCCGGGCAGTAGTCTGACGGTGAAGCGGGGCTCCGTGCGTATGTCTCTCAATTCCACTGACTCGCTGTCCATGCGGTCTATCTGAAGGAAAGAACTCAGCTCCATATTGCACTGTAGCTCGGGTTGCAGATCGCAGTGCAGCTGTTCAAGCTTCAGTCGGGCCTGCGCCCCATGGAGTTCAATGCCAATGGCAGCTTGTAGCCAATCGCTGTGAAGATGCAGCAGTGGTTCCTCATTGGTTAGCGGGCGGAGGGTCAGTCGTGTGCTTGCCGGGTCGTAGCTGGCGCCCAGTCCTGAATTGTGGCTGCTGGCAAGCAGCTCGGCATCATCCGGGAGCGGGATTGTCAGTTGCCAGGGATCGGGGGTGAGCAATCGAAGGTCGAGTACCTGTCCATCGGACCGCAACTCGAGCCTGGCGGACAGCGCTGGCACAGCATCAATACGCAGTTGCTCGATGATCAGGGTCTTGAAAGGAAGCACGTTGGCCAGATCGGAGGGTGGTTCCGGGATCCGGGCTGGCGCATCCGAAGGGTCGCCTTGCGGCCATTGCAAAGTGGCAACAGCAACACGCAGCTCGTCGATGCGGCCACCGAGGAGCCCACCCGGCCGGTATTCAATGTGGATGTCCTCCAGGTGGTGAATCGTATTACCCGGGCCTTCGATGCGAATGCTGCCGATATGGCTGGCATGAATGCCCAGTCGCACGGCCTCGGGGCGGGCGATGCTGACGCCGTGGGGGCGCAGCAGGGC
>PWQG01000045.1 GCA_003556835.1 Gammaproteobacteria bacterium | reverse complement strand
TATCAGAAAGTTGACAACGAAAGTGCCGTCGAGGACGCCAGCCCCCATCGCCTGATCCAGATGCTCATGACCCGGGGTCTGGAGCGTATGAGCCAGGCGCGCGCAGCACTGGAGCGCGAGGATATCCCGCAGAAGGGGTTGATGCTCGGTAAGGCGATTTCCATCATTGGTGGCTTGCAGTCCAGTCTGGACAAGGACCAGGCACCCGAGCTCTGTGAGAACCTGGATCGTCTCTATGACTATATGCAACGTCGACTGCTGGAAGCCAATGTGCACAACGATGTCGACAAGATCGAAGAAGTTAGCGGCTTGATGCTGACCATCAAGTCAGCCTGGGATGAAATCGACCCGGCACCACGTACTGCTGCCGGGTGAAGGGTCGGGTGCAGAAGTAAATTTTTTGGCGCTATTTCCCGGGAATCTGTGTCAGAGTTTGACGAAACGCAATTCCGCATTGTCTAATACCGCCGTATAATATTCACATGCGGTGATAAATAAAAAAAAGACATTGGAAGGGATTGCGGGTTTTGAGCGAGACAGAGCGCGGCGGCATCTTATTGATCGAAGAAAGCAAACGGGCTTGCCACGATATCAGCGTGGTGCTGGGCTTTCTGGGTGAACAGGTCACGGCAACCGAGCGGGCTGGCTGGCAGAACGTGGCCGAAGCCAAGTTCAACGATTGTTCGGATGTAAAACTGATTCTCATCGGGCGTTACCGATCACGTACCCTCGATCGTTTATTGCAGAATGTGGATGAATGGTACCGGGGCGCACCCATCATCCTGATCGGTGGTCCCGACGTGCTCGAGGACGTACCGGTCATTCGGCGCGAACGCATCACGGCCACGCTCCCCTTCCCCCCCACATATCAGCCGGTGCTCGACGCCCTGCACAAGGCCAAGATCTACCGCGAGTACTACCAGCGCCTGCAGCCACGCAGTAATGTGCGCGACTACAATATGTTTCGCAGCCTTGTGGGTCGCAGCTCCTCCATCCGCCACATTCGCGACGTGATGGGGCAGGTGGCCAATACCGAGGTGACCGTGCTGATCACCGGTGAATCGGGGACGGGCAAGGAAGTGGTGGCGCGTAACCTGCATACAAATTCGCCTCGGGCCGGCAAGCCCTTTGTACCGATCAATTGTGGTGCCATTCCGCCCGACCTGCTGGAAAGCGAATTGTTCGGGCATGAAAAAGGGGCTTTCACCGGTGCCATTGCCACCCGTGTCGGGCGTTTCGAGCTGGCCGAGGGCGGCACCCTGTTCCTGGACGAAATCGGTGACATGCCCTTGCCCATGCAGGTCAAGTTGCTACGAGTATTGCAGGAACAGACGTTCGAGCGGGTGGGTGGAACCCGTACCCTGAGCACGGATGTGCGCATCATGGCCGCTACACACAAAAATCTGGAGGACATGATTGTAGAGGGCAGCTTCCGTCAGGACCTGTACTACCGCATCAATGTCTTCCCCATCGAAATGCCGGCCCTGCGGGACCGTGTTGATGACATTCCCTTCCTGCTCAATGAGCTGATCAGCCGCCTGGAGAACGAGGGGCGGGGGTCGGTGCGCTTCAATTCCTCGGCGATCAAGTCGCTCAAGAAGCATGACTGGCCCGGCAATGTACGGGAGCTGGCCAATCTGGTGGAACGCATGGCGATTGTGCATCCGCACGAAGTGGTGGGGGTCAGTGACCTGCCATTGAATATGCGTCATGAACCTGACGATTGCAATCAGAACGGTGACAACATAGTGGACCTGCTGATGGAGTCGGCGGAGCGCGATGCCGGCCAGCGCTGTCCGGAAAAAGCCGTCAACGGGAAGTCAGTCAATCTGCTGCCCATGCACGGTCTGGACCTGAAAGGCTACCTGTCCAATCTCGAGCGCGATCTGATCGAACAGGCGCTGGAGGATTGTGATGGGGTCGTGGCGCGGGCGGCCGAGCGACTGCAGATCCGGCGCACCACCCTGGTGGAAAAAATGCGCAAATACGACATGCAGAAAAAGTAGCGTTTCAGCGCCACTCGACCGATTTCAGGGCCAGCTCGGTGGTGTTGCCGGAGCGGGTGGTCTGTTCCAGGCGGGCCAGGATATAGTCGTGTTCACTGGCCAGCCAGATGACGGTGCTGCGCGAGGCCCCCGGTTCGCGGATACGCTCGATGCGCAGGGTTTTCAATTCCCCGGCCGGTGTTTTCAGCATTTCCTCGCCCATGATCCGGTACAGATGTTCGTCGCGGTCGTCCACGTCCACGATCCGGTAGATGAAGTCATTGCGATCGTTCTGCGCCAGGCGGGCGGCCTTCACGTCGGCGCTGAGCTGCACGCTGAAGCCCAGGGGGTCCAGCTGTCCGCGTTCAATGGGCATGCTGCCGGAGGTGCTACGATCCTCGTACTCCAGCATCATTTCACTCCAGTCGAAGCTCAGGCGTTCATCCCGCCGGCTGATGCCGCGCTGTCGGTAGCGGTATTCGGCCGGTATCGCCTGATCCTCGACCCAGGCGAAATGGCTGGTCTCGTCGACCGCAATCAGGCGTGCGCCGAGTACCCGCACTTCCAGTCCCTGGCTGATGCGGTAGAGGCCGTCGCCGCTGTGGCGCAGCTCGCGTATTGCGGTAGAGCTCATGCCGTGGGAGCGGGCCTCGTATTCGGCATGATAGGGGCGGGGTGCTTCAGCGTGGGCCGTCGCGGATGCATCCAGGGTTGCGCCGGCGTGCCCGGAACTCATGGCGGCGCTGAACAATGCCAGCGCCATGGTCAGTCCCAGGCCCATCTGCGGGTAGAATCCCCTGTCACTACTTCGTTGGATCTTGTCCGGATCAGTTCGGATGATGCCACCTCCTCAATGCCGGGCGGTGGCGCGCTTCAGTCACGCACGCCGTGCGGCGGCAGTTCTTGCTCGTCCAGCCAGGCCCGGTTGTGATGCATGCGCAGCCTGTTGCTGGCAAACCATTGCACCACCTCAGGGTATATCCTGTGCTCCTGCACGGCAACCCGGGCCGCCAGGCTGTCCCGGTTGTCGTCCGGATTCACAGGCACTACTGCCTGTCTGACCACGGGGCCGCCATCGAGTTCCTCGGTGACAAAATGCACACTGACGCCGTGCTCTGCATCACCGGCCTCCAGGACCCGTTCATGGGTTCTGGTGCCACGGTAGGCGGGCAGCAGGGAGGGGTGGATGTTGAGCATGCGTCCGGCATAGTGCTGCACGAAGCCGGCGCTGAGAATGCGCATGAAACCCGCGAGTACCAGCAGATCGGGATGGAAGGGATCGATCTCCCCGATCAGGGCCTGATCAAAGGCCTCGCGGCTGTCAAAGCCGCGGTGATCCAGCACCCGTGACGGGATACCGGCATTGGCGGCGCGCTCCAGGCCGAAGACGTCGGCCTTGTTGCTGATCACGGCGGCGACTTCATAATGGCTGTCCGGGCCACTGGCGGCATCGATGATGCCCTGCAGATTGCTGCCATTGCCCGAGATCAGCACCACCACCCGGCAGCGCTGTCCTTTGCTTCCGGCCTCACTCATGCCGGCAGGCCATCGAGCAGTTGCACGGCCTCTTCACCGGCCGGGCAATCCCGCAGACGGCCGATCTCGAAGGCGCCGCAATTGTGCTGGTCCAGTATCGCCAGGGCACGTTCCGCGTCGGCTTCGGGCACACAGACGATCATGCCCACACCACAATTGAAGGTGCGGTACATTTCCTGCCGGGCGATATTGCCCTGTTCCTGCAGCCAGCTGAACACGGCGGGCCACTCCCAGGCACTGGTGTCGATCAGGGCCTGGGTATTTTCCGGCAGCACCCGGGGCAGGTTCTCGATAATACCGCCGCCGGTGATATGGGCCAGGGCGTGGATGTCAACTTCGGCCGCCGCAGCCTGGATGGCTTTCACATAGATTTCCGTGGGCTGGAGCAGGACTTCTCCCAGGCTGCGCCCGTGAAGGTCGTCGTCCAGGCTGGCGCCACTGCGCTCGAGCACCTTGCGGATCAGGGAATAGCCATTGGAATGGGCGCCGGAGGATTTCAGCGCAATCAGGCGGTCACCCGGGCGCACCCTGGTCTGATCGATGATCTGTGATTTTTCCACCACACCCACGGCGAAACCGGCCAGGTCGTAGTCTCCTTTCTGGTACATGCCCGGCATCTCGGCCGTC
>PWQG01000369.1 GCA_003556835.1 Gammaproteobacteria bacterium | reverse complement strand
TCCCGGAACCGGCAAGACCACAACCGTCATCAAGGTGCTGGCCCTGTTGCTGGATCAGCAGCCGGAGATGCAGATTGCCCTGGCCGCGCCTACCGGCAAGGCCGCCGCACGCATGGTGGAGTCCATCCGCAGCCGCAAGGCCGATATGACGCTGGACGCTTCCCTGAGTGAACGGATTCCGGAGCAGGCCTCCACCCTGCACCGCTTGCTGGGATACCGTGGTCAGCGCGGCTATCGCCATGACCGGGACAATCCCTTGCTGGTCGACTGCCTGGTGGTCGATGAAGCCTCGATGATCGATCTGGCCATGATGGCGCGTCTGCTTGATGCACTGCCCGAACACGCCCGATTGATCCTGCTCGGCGACCGGGACCAGCTCGCTTCCGTGGATGCCGGCAACGTCCTGGGGGATATCACCGGACGGGGCACGGAACTGCGCTATGACGGCGAGACCGCCGCCTGGTTGACGGCTGTCTGCGGCCTTGAACCAGATGCCCTGCCGATTTCCGAATCAGCGCCGCCAATCGCTTCCGCCATGGGTTTGCTGCGCACCAGTCACCGCTTCCGGGACGACAGCGGTATCGGCCGGCTGGCCCGGCTGGTCAACCAGGGCGCCGGCCGCGAAGCCCTGGAAACGCTGGCCGGATCTGAGCCCGGTGCCGGTCTGCAGCATATTGCACCGCAGCCGGCTGATCGACCCGATAACACGCTGCTGCGTCAGGCCATCGAGGCCTTTGCCACTGTGTTCGATTGCAAGAATGTGACATCGGCGCTCGCTTGGATGGACAAGCTGCGACTGCTCTGCGCCCAGCATGAAGGCCCGTTGGGGGATCGTGCAATGAACCGGCTGGTCGAGGAGGGGCTGCGTCAAAAGGGGCGGATCATCGGAGGCAGGGAATTTGCGGGCAAGCCCATCATGGTGACGGTCAATGATTACGAATTGCAGCTGTTTAATGGTGATATCGGACTGCTTTGGTACGACAGTCAGGACGGTGAGAAAAAACTCCGCGCCTGGTTCCCGGTGCCCGGCGGTGAACCCCGCAGCATTCCCGTACGGAGCCTGCCCGAGCATGAACCGGCCTGGGCCATGACCGTGCACAAGTCCCAGGGCTCCGAGTTCGAGGAGGTCATGCTCATCCTTCCGGCTGACAGTGACAGTCCTCTGTTGACGCGGGAGTTGCTGTATACAGCCATCACCCGGGCGCGGGAGCGGGTGAGCATCCAGGCTACTGAGGCTGCTTTCCTCACGGCTTGTCACCGCCGGGTTCAACGTGCTTCCGGGCTTGCTCCCGCTCTTGGTTGGTCGTTGTCCTTGTGAAGGTGCCGGTAGCCCGTGTCGCGGTGTGGTGCTTGTGGGCAGAACACGCTTGAACCCATCCCTGGGTCGCTCCGCGGGCGCCATCCCTGGCGACCGCGGAGCGACCCAGGGATGGGTTCAAGCGTGTCCAGTGACACAAACCACCCTCCACGGATCGAGCTACGGAAGCACACACCCGAAGAATTGCGTTAGAATGGCCGAATCATTCAAGGAAAGCTGAGAGAGGCCCCATGAACTTCGAAGAAATCAAGAACATCTGCGTAGTAGGCGCCGGCAACATGGGCCACCAGATTGCCCTGCAGGCCGCCATATGTGGTTATAAGGTCAAATGTTCCGACATCAGCAAGGAAACCCTCGAGAAAGCCGACAAATTCGTCGACGACTACCTGCCCGGCAGGGTCAAGAAAGAACGTCTGACCCAGGAGCAGGCCGATCAGGCCCGGGCCAACATCCGCTTCACGGACAGCCTGCAGGAAGCGGCCGAGGACGCCGATTTTGTCATCGAGGCGGCCACCGAGGTGCTGGAACTAAAGCGCAAGATCTACGCGGATCTTGACCAAATCGCGCCCAAACACGCCATCCTGGCCACCAACAGCTCCGCCATCGTCAGCTCGAAGATCGCTGATGCGACTTCGCGGCAGGACAAAGTGGTCAATATGCATTTCTTCAATCCCGCACTGGTGATGAAGCTCGTGGAAGTGGTCAAGGGTCCGCATGTTTCCAAGGAAACCGCCGACCTGACCATGAAGCTCTGTGAAAAAATGAAGAAGGTGCCGGTGCTGCTGAAAAAGGAAGTGGATGGATTCCTGCTCAATCGCATTTTTGCCGCCATCACCAAGGAAGCCATGTGGTTGCTTGAATCCGGTGTGGCCGAGGTCGAGGATATCGACAACGCTTGCATCTACGGCGCGGGTCACCCGATGGGGCCGTTCCGCCTCAATGACCTCACCGGCCTGGATCTGAGCTACATCATGAAAATGGAAAAATTCCGCGAAAGTGGTGACTTTGCTGATCTGCCCACTCCGCGTCTTGTCGAGCACTACATCAAGGGTGAGTACGGCGAGAAGACCGGAAAAGGCTGGTATGACTACAGCAAGTAAGTTTGAGGCGGTAGCAACTTCGCCGAACGCCGAACGCGCGGCAACCTGTGATGCATCGGTCAGCCCGACCGGCAACATGGAGTTGCTATCACAGGAAGAAGTGCGCCGGCTGCATGAGGTCGGCCACGGAGATCTCTATGAGTTGTTTCGGCGCTGTGCCCTGGCCGTGCTCAACTGCGGCGGCAGTATGGACAGCGCCGAGGAAGTCTATCGACAGTATCCGGATTTCGAAATCGAGATCGTGCAACGTACCCGGGGCATAAAGCTGCGGGTGCGCAATGCGCCGGCCTGCGCTTTTGTGGACGGTGTCATGCTCAATGGAGTGCGTGAGCACCTGTTTTCCGTATTGCGGGATATTGTCTTTGTCACCAGCGAACTCTATCACCCGGCGGAGAATGGTCAGCGCGAAGGGGATTATGAATCTATCCGGGTGCGCGAGCATTCCGACGGGGGGGAGGTCAAGAATCTGGTTTTTGACGTCCTGCGCAACGCGGAACTGCTTATGCCGCGCAGTCTGCCGCGGCTTGTGGTCTGCTGGGGCGGTCATTCCATCAGCCGCGAAGAATACGATTACAGCAAGTCGGTCGGATACCACCTGGGCCTGCGTTCGCTGGATATCTGCACGGGCTGTGGCCCGGGTGCCATGAAAGGGCCGATGAAGGGAGCCACCATTGGTCACGCCAAACAGCGTATCAGTAAAGGGCGCTATATCGGCCTGAGCGAGCCGGGCATCATCGCAGCTGAATCACCCAACCCGATTGTCAATCACCTGGTGGTGATGCCGGACATCGAAAAGCGCCTGGAAGCCTTTGTGCGCCTGGGGCATGGCATCATCGTGTTCCCCGGAGGTGTGGGAACGCTGGAAGAAATCCTGTTTGTGCTCGGTACCTTGATGGACGAGCGCAACAGCAGGGTGACAGTGCCGTTGCTATTCACTGAGCCAGCCTGGAGTGATGGCTACTTTCGCAAGATTGACCGTTTTCTGGTGGATACATTGGGCGAGCAGGTTCGGGACTATTACCAGATCATCGAAGATGATCCGGAAGCCGTTGCCCTTGCCATGAAACAGGGGATTGCCTCGGTCAACCGTAACCGGCGCAAAACTCGTGATGCCTTTTACTACAACTGGTTGCTCACCATTCCCCAGGGTATGAAAGAGCCTTTTGAGGTCACACATGAAACCATGGCCGGCTTGCAACTGGATTCCGGCCTGCCGCCCGCAGAGTTGGCGGTCAACCTGCGGCGGGCCTTTTCCGGGATAGTGGCTGGTAACGTCAAGGACAAGGGGATCCGACTGGTTCGTGAACATGGTCCTTTTGCATTACGCGGTGAGTCCGGCATCATGCAGGCCATGGACCGGCTGCTTGGAGATTTCGTGGCCGAAGGGCGCATGAAAATCGAGAGCCAGCAATACGACCCCTGTTATGTCATTGAGTCTCTGTAGCGCTAGGATCGGCCAATACCTGCTCGGTGCAAATAGTTGACTAAAATACTCGGATATCCGATAATCACACTCATCAAACCCCTGCTATCGGGACTCTTCGTCCATCGAGGAATTGCATGTCTGAACACGTCGAAAACCTGATTCACAAGGATTATGCCGCCGGCTTCCATTCGGCTGTAGAGTCCGACACCCTTGCCCCGGGTCTGGATGAGGATGTCGTGCGTTTCATTTCCGGGAAGAAAGAAGAGCCCCAATGGATGCTCGATTGGCGCCTGAAAGCCTTCAGG
>PWQG01000087.1 GCA_003556835.1 Gammaproteobacteria bacterium | reverse complement strand
GGCTGGCACGCGATCACCATCCAACGGCTCGCCCTCGATACGAGTCAGGCAATGCGTGTATACTTCTTTAACCCCAACAATGATAGTGGACAGAATTGGGGGCAGGGAATCGTCACATCAACCCAGGGCAACGGGGAACTCTATGGAGAAGCCTCTCTGCCGGTTGCCCAGTTCGCGTCACGGTTATATGCCTTTCACTACGATCCGATCGAGAAAGGCGAACCGTCCAATGTTCCAGCCAGCGAAGTGGAGCTGGCTATGGGTCTGGCCGGGGATAGCTGGGCATCAGGACGATAGTCCGGATTGCCCGGCATCAGTAATAGACAAGACGGTAGGCAATCTAGCGTCAATACATGATCAATGTAAAAGGAGAGCCTCAGTATGTCGAAAACAACAGAAGCCCCGACCACCCATGATATTTCCGGCTGGATCGATCAGTCCCTAGATTCGGTCAAAGGCACTGAAACACCAAAGGATCCCAACAAGGGCTATATAGCGCTGCTGGGCTGGAGTGTCAATGCCATCAAGGCCGCACAAAAGTTTGACCGCCGCTACATTGTGGTTGCCCCCGAATGGGCTGCCGATTTCTGCGAAGCCAACAAGATCCCGTTCATCGCATGGGACTTCATCCGCCTGAATGACCGTTCCATGGAAATAGCAGAAACGCTCAAGGCGGAAGGCGTTGATGTGGCCATACCGCTGTTCGAAGAAACCGTCGAATGGTCAGGCGCGATCAACTCCGTGCTCATGAACAACCCGCGCATGTATGGGCAATCCATTCTGTTTCGGGACAAGGCACTGATGAAGCGCCGCGCCCAGCTGGGCGGTATCCGCGTGGGGATCTTCGAAGAAGCGCACGAGAAGGACGATATCATCCGCTTCATGAAGCGTGTCAACCAGACACTGCTCAAGCTCGACGGCGACCCGGATGACCCGATTCATGTCAAGGCATTCGACAAGGCCGGCTGTCTGGGACACCGGATGATCCGCAAGATCGAAGAAATCGACAGTATCCCCGACGAAGAGTACCCCTTGCTGATGGAGAGTCACCTGGACGGTTGGGAGTTTGCCGTGGAAGCATGGATCCATGACGGTGAAATCAAGTTCCTCAACATCTCCGAGTACGTGACCCTGGGCTATTCGGTGTTTGTTCCCGCCACACGGGAACTCGAGAGCTGGCGCAATGCGATCACCCAGCAGATCAAGAAGCTGATCAAGACCTTCGACATCAAGTTCGGCCTGATCCATCCCGAGTACTTCGTGGCGGCGGACGGTGAGATGTATTTTGGTGAGATTGCCTATCGTCCGCCGGGCTTCAAGGCCTTCGAGCTTATCGAGCGCGCCTACGGCTTCAGCGCCTATCAGGCCTCCATGCTGGTCTTTGACCCCAAGAGCACCAAGGAGGAAGTCGAGGCGTTCTTCCCCAAGGAAGTGGAAGATGCGAAGGGCTACGCGGGTTGCTTTGGCGTGTATCCACGGCGCCGCGTCGTCAGCAAACTGGAGATGCCCAAGGAAACCACCGAGCACCCCTACTTCGAGTATCACGAGCTGCATGAGCCAACCGAAGAGACGGTGCCGGACCGCGCGGCTTTCGGCACGCACTGGGGACTCGTGTTCTTCTTCGGTGATGATCCGATCGTGATGCGGGATCTGCTCAAGGCGCAGGAGGATCTGGACTTCTACGTCTAGGATCAGCATCTTGTATCGGGACCGAAACTGAAAAAGGGCAGGGCACGGGTCCTGCCCTTTTCATTTGCAACAAGATGGTGCTCCGGGTGGCTCCTGCCTTACAAAGATATGCCCCTGGAACCGGTGACGCTCGAGCAGCGCGTTAATCCGCAAGCCGAGCAGAATGACCATTCAGCCATGCCAGTAGTCATCTTTCAGTTCCGACAGAGGTACCGCGGGCGAAAACAGAAAACCCTGCAACAGGTCACAGTTCAAGCGAACCAGCTCCTGTCGCTGCTCCTGCGTTTCAACGCCCTCCGCCACCACCAGCAGGCCCAATCGGTGAGCCATGGTGATCACCCCTTCCACGATCGCTGAAGAACCGGAGCTGGTCAACATATCGTTGATGAAGCTACGGTCTATTTTCAGACGGGTGATTGGCAAATCCCGCAGATAACTGAGACTGGAAAAGCCGGTGCCAAAATCATCGATCACCACACGCACACCCAGCGCGCGTATCAGCTGCAACGTCTCCATGACCTCGTCGGTGGAGCGCATCAGCACCCCTTCGGTCACTTCCAATTGTAGCAGACGAGGCTCCAGCCCACTGTACTCCAGCGCAAGGACCACATCATCGACGAACCCGGGCCTTCGGAACTGCAGCGGCGAAATATTGACCGCCACGGCCACTTTGCGCCCAGTTCGTTGATTGAACTGCGCGATATCCTCGCACGCACCGAACAGCACCCATCGCCCGATAACAATAATCTGCCCGGTGCTCTCTGCCACTGGAATGAAACGGCCTGGCGAGATCATTTCGCCGTTCGGCCCCGGCCAACGGATCAGCGCTTCCACCGTCCGCACTTCTCCGTTGCGTGCATTGACCAGCGGTTGGTAGTGAATACAGAACGCATCGGTATCCAGTGCAAGCTGAATGTCACGGCGCAGCTCTATGTACTCCCGTGACCCCTGCATGTTCTCGCCGTACCATTGCCAATTATTGCGACCCGACTCCTTGGCATGGCGCAGGGCCAGATTGGCCCGCTGTATGGCACTGAAGTCGGCATCCACAAGACTTTGGCAGATTGTGGCGCCAAGGCTGGCCGAGACATGCAGATCATGACCAGCCACCACAAAAGGCTCACTCATGGCGGACAGGACACGCTCTGCATGTTCGTCAACCCGTTGCTCATACGCGCAGTCCGGCAGCGCCAGGACAAATTCATCAGCCTCGAAACGCGCCACCAATCCACCCTTCGGTAGCAGAGCAGTCAGTCGCTTTGCCACTTGACCCAGCAGCAGATCACCGATCCCGCGTCCGAGCGCGTCGTTGACGGGGCTGAAGCCATCCACATCCAGATACAGCAGGCCCACTACCCGGCCGCGTTGCGCGGAATCGCTGCATACAGCGGGTAGCTCGTTCTCGAAACCGGCCCGGTTCAACAGCCGGGTCAGGGTATCGTGCGTGCTGGCAAGGGCAAGCTGATTCTCGCTGTCTATCTGTCGACTGATATCGTGTTGAATGCCAAAAAAGTGCGTACAGACTCCTGCGTCATCAAACACGGGACCCACGGTGAGCTCATTCCAGAAAGCACTGCCATCACGGCGGTAATTCCTGAGCAACACACAGGCTTCCTCTTGCTGTTGAAGAGCACGTCGCAGCTGGACACGCGCCTCTGGCGACGTGTCCGCACCCTGCAGAAAGCGGCAATTGCGTCCCAGCGCCTCATCACGCGAGTAACCGGTGAGTCTCTCGAAGCCACGATTGACGTAGACCACCGGCATATCCGCCTGGCAGGCATCGACCAACAGGATTCCAGTGGGACTGGCATCTATTCCCCGCTGCAACAGCCGCGACTCATTCTGTTCCTGGTTAAGCCGGATGGCCACGGCCAACAGTCGATTAAGGCCGTGCAACAGCTTCAGATCCCGCGTACTCGGTTCCCGGGTTTCGTGATAATAGACGGCGAATGTTCCCAGCAGTGTATCCTCGCGCCCCAGAATCGGTGTTGACCAACAGGCCCGGAAACCCTCGCATTCCGCCAGTTCCGCATAGGGAGACCAGTCCGATGACGTGCGGATATCTGTTGTGGCATCGTGCAGCATGACCGAGACCACCGCATCCGGCAGCACCTGCTCTCCGAGCGCACAGACAGTGGTAACGATGGTCTCGAGAGGCATTCCATCAGCAATCTGATCATGAATCTGCTGCTGGGCCGCCAGCAGGTCTTCAGGCGCCATCATACGGTTTTCCAGTCAGACACCCCTGCCGACCGGGTGGAGGCAAAGCATTGCTGCAGGCAGGTCGCCAGTTCACCGCGTCGGTAGGGTTTATGTATCCGGTGCACATCGGCAAACGATCCTTGCTCCAGACGATCCGGGTGACCGGAGGTCAACAGAATCGCAAGCCCCGGCATCAATTGCCGTGCCTGATGCGCCAGCTCCAGGCCATCAAGATCCCCCGGCATGACAACATCGGTGAACAGGAGAT
>PWQG01000011.1 GCA_003556835.1 Gammaproteobacteria bacterium | reverse complement strand
GCTCAGTCCGAGATCGAAATGGAAACCCAGCGTGCGCGTGAAGAGCTGCGCGCCCAGGTGGCGGCACTGGCCATATCCGGCGCCGAGAAGATCCTGGAAGCATCCGTTGATCAGGCCGCCAATGAAGAGTTGGTGAAGAAACTCGCTTCAGAGCTATAGGCAAACAGTACATGGCAGAGTCAATCACATTAGCCCGACCCTATGCGAAGGCAGCCTTCGAAGTGGCGGTCGCTGACAAGACCCTGGACGAATGGTCGGAAGCCCTGGCTGTGCTCGCTGCAGTGACCGACGACGAGAAGGTCGCTACCCTGCTTGCTTCGCCGACATTGAGCGCTGAGAAGCAGTCCGAGGCCCTGATCGGGGTCTGTGGCGACAAGGTATCGGACAAGGCTGCGAACCTGGTACGCCTGCTCGCAGAGAACCGACGACTGTTGTTGTTCCCGGAGATCTCTGCCGGATTTGAGACACTGAAAGCCGAGCACCTCAAGGCCATCGAGGTGGAACTGATCTCCGCCTTCGAACTGAGTGATGAGGTTGTGGAGCAGCTCAGCAAGGCCCTGCAGAAGCGCCTCGACCGCGAGATTGCCCTGACCCGCCGGGTTGACCGGCACCTGATCGGTGGCGCCGTGATCCGCGCCGGTGACACGGTCATAGACAACTCTGTCCGGGGTAAATTGAAAAAATTAGCCGAATCTATGAATTCCTAGGCCGTCTGGGAACGAGGAATAAAGCATGCAACAACTGAATCCTTCCGAAATCAGTGAAATTATCAAGCAGAGAATCGACAAGCTCGACGTCTCTGTACAGGCGAAGAATGAAGGTACGATCGTCAGTGTATCTGACGGTATCATCCGCATTCATGGTCTCGCCGATGTCATGTACGGCGAGATGATCGAGCTGGAGGGCGGTGTCTTCGGTATGGCACTGAACCTCGAGCGGGATTCCGTTGGTGCGGTGGTTCTGGGTGACTACAAGAACCTGGCCGAAGGCCAGACTGCCCGTTGTACGCAGCGTATTCTGGAAGTGCCGGTCGGTCCCGAGCTCGAAGGCCGTGTGGTCAATGCCCTGGGTGTGCCGATCGATGGCAAGGGTGCGATCAAGACCAAGCAGACCGACGCGATCGAAAAGGTTGCTCCCGGTGTGATTGCCCGGCAGTCGGTGGATGAGCCGCTCCAGACCGGTATGAAGGCGATTGATGCCATGGTGCCGATTGGTCGTGGTCAGCGTGAGCTGATCATCGGTGACCGTCAGGTGGGCAAGTCGGCGGTAGCGATTGACACCATCATCAACCAGAAGGGCAAGGACGTTAAGTGTATCTACGTGGCCGTAGGTCAGAAACAGTCCTCTATTGCCCAGGTGGTGAGCAAGCTGGAAGAGCACGGTGCCATGGAATACACCACGGTGATCGCAGCGGGTGCTGCCGATCCGGCTTCCATGCAGTTCATTGCCCCCTATGCTGGCTGTACCATGGGCGAGTATTATCGCGATCGCGGCGAAGATGCCCTGATCATCTATGATGACCTGACCAAGCAGGCGTGGGCCTATCGTCAGATCTCCCTGCTGCTGCGTCGTCCTCCGGGCCGTGAAGCCTATCCCGGTGACGTGTTCTATCTCCACTCCCGTTTGCTGGAACGAGCCGCCCGGGTCAATGCCGAACACGTGGAAAAAATGACCAAAGGTAAAGTGAAGGGCAAAACCGGTTCACTGACCGCACTGCCAATCATCGAAACCCAGGCCGGTGACGTATCCGCCTTCGTTCCGACCAATGTGATCTCCATCACCGACGGCCAGATCTTCCTGGAAACCGACCTGTTCAACGCCGGTATCCGTCCTGCGATGAACGCTGGTCTGTCGGTATCTCGGGTGGGTGGTTCAGCCCAGACCAAGATCATCAAGAAGCTAGGTGGTGGTATCCGTATCGCCCTGGCCCAGTATCGCGAGCTGGCGGCCTTCGCCCAGTTTGCTTCCGACCTGGACGATGCCACTCGCGCCCAGCTCGAGCACGGACAGCGCGTGACCGAGTTGATGAAGCAGGGCCAGTACGCACCGATGTCGGTCGCCGAAATGGGCCTGGTGCTGTTTGCAGCCAACGAAGGGCATCTGAAGGATGTGGAGTTGAACAAGGTTGTCGACTTCGAAGCGGCACTGCTTTCCTATGCCAAGAGCCAGCATCCGGAAACAATGGATAAAGTGAACGAAAGCGGCGATTACAGTGATGAAATCCAGGATGCGTTCAAGCGCATTGTGGAAGATTTCAAATCAACCCAGACCTGGTAATTCGGTAGGCGGTAATCTATGGCTAGCGGCAAAGAGATTCGCGGCAAGATCTCGAGTATCAACAATACGCAGAAGATCACCAGTGCAATGGAAATGGTGGCAGCTTCCAAGATGCGCAAATCGCAGGAGCGCATGGAAGTGGGCAAACCCTATGCCACCCGTATCCGCAATGTGATCGGTCATGTTGCCAACGCGAATCCCGAATACCGGCATGTGTATTTCACCCAGCGTGAAGTGGAACGGGTCGGTTATATCATTGTCTCGACCGACCGTGGTCTCTGTGGTGGTCTCAACATCAACGCCTTCAAAGCCGTGGTAAAGGATATGACCACATGGCGGGACAGAGGCGTGCCCATCGAGTTCTGCGCCATGGGTGCCAAGGCAACCAGTTTTTTCAACAGCTACGGTGGCAATGTTGTCGCCTCCGTTCGCGGCCTGGGTGACAATCCGGCAGTGAAGGATGTGATTGGTGCCGCGAAGGTCATGATGGACAAGTTCACCAGTGGTGAACTCGATCGTCTGTACCTGGTAAGCAATGAATTCGTCAACACCATGACGCAGGAGCCGCGCATTCAGCAGCTGTTGCCGCTCGAGCCTTCGGAAGACGAGGACCTCAAGCATCATTGGGATTACATCTACGAGCCGGCTCCCGAAGCCCTGATTTATGGTTTGCTGACCCGCTACATGGAAACGCAGGTGTATCAGGCCGTGGTTGAAAACGCCGCCTGTGAACAGGCAGCGCGTATGTTGGCCATGAAGAATGCCACAGATAATGCGGGCGATCTGATCGAAGAGCTCGGTCTGGCCTACAACAAGGCACGACAGGCTGCCATCACCCAGGAGCTGTCGGAAATCGTCAGTGGGGCGGCTGCCGTATAGGGCAACCAGGAATACCGCGGTCGCAGTCAAGCAGGACAGCCGCAGAACCGAATTTCAAGTCACAAGTTAGAAGTTATCAGGTATTGAAGAGGAACCGAACATGAGCAGCGGTCGTATCGTGCAAATCATTGGTGCTGTAATCGACGTGCAATTCCCCCGGGAATCTGTGCCTCGTGTTTACGACGCACTGATCGTGGAAAGCAAGGACATTACCCTGGAAGTGCAGCAGCAATTGGGCGACGGCATCGTACGTACTATTGCGATGGGCAGCACCGAGGGTCTTTCACGAGGCCTGGAAGCCAAAAACACCGAAGCTCCGATTTCCGTACCGGTCGGTACCGAAACCCTGGGTCGCATCATGGATGTGCTGGGGCGCCCGATCGACGAACGGGGAGATATCGGAGAGCAGGATCGCATGCCGATTCACCGTGACGCTCCGGCCTATGATGAACTCGCGGCCTCCAATGAGCTACTGGAAACGGGTATCAAGGTCATCGACCTGATCTGTCCTTTTGCCAAGGGTGGTAAAGTGGGTCTGTTCGGTGGTGCCGGTGTAGGTAAAACTGTGAACATGATGGAGCTGATCAACAACATTGCCAAGGCACACAGTGGTCTGTCGGTATTTGCCGGTGTTGGTGAGCGGACTCGTGAAGGTAATGACTTCTACCACGAGATGCAGGAATCCAAGGTCATCGACATGGAGAATCCCGAGAACTCCAAGGTGGCGATGGTGTACGGCCAGATGAACGAGCCCCCGGGTAACCGTCTGCGTGTGGCACTGACCGGTCTGACCATGGCGGAAAAATTCCGTGACGAAGGTCGTGATGTACTGTTCTTCGTCGACAACATCTACCGATACACGCTGGCGGGTACCGAGGTATCGGCACTGCTGGGTCGTATGCCGTCCGCGGTGGGTTATCAGCCGACCCTGGCGGAAGAGATGGGTGTACTGCAGGAGCGCATCACGTCCACCAAGACCGGCTCGATCACCTCCATTCAGGCGGTATACGTACCGG
>PWQG01000133.1 GCA_003556835.1 Gammaproteobacteria bacterium | reverse complement strand
GAGATGTCCGCCACCGCCGCCTCGCGCGGCGCAGAACTGACCAACCGTCTATCGGCCTTTGCCCGACGTCAGGCCCTGGAGCCCAGGCCGGTCGACATCAATCAGCTCGTGGGCGGCATGGACGGCTTGTTGCGACGCACACTGGCCATGAACGTGGAGATCGAGATTGTGCGCGCCGGCGGCCTGTGGAGCACGGAGGTCGACCCCGGACAACTCGAGGTGGCCCTGCTGAACCTGGCCATAAATGCCCGCGACGCCATGCCACAGGGCGGCAAACTCACCATTGAGACCGCCAACACCTCGCTCGACGACGGATACGCGAAACGCCACATCGAGGTACGTGCCGGGCAATACGTCATGGTATCGGTCTCGGACAGCGGCACGGGCATGAGCCAGGATGTCGTCGACAAGGCCTTCGAGCCCTTCTTCACCACCAAGGATGTCGGCAAGGGCAGCGGTCTCGGCCTGAGCATGGTCTACGGCTTTGTGAAGCAGTCCGGGGGACACGCCAAGATCTATTCGGAGCGTGGAGAGGGCAGCACCGTGAAGCTCTACTTCCCACGCAGTCAATCCGGTCGCAGCGTGGCCTATGAGCCTGCGCGAAAGCAGGAAGTGGAAGGAGGCGACGAGCGCATCCTGGTGGTAGAGGATGACGAGATGGTGCGCGAACACCTTGCCATGCAGCTTGAGGGGCTCGGCTACCAAGCCGTGAGTGCCGCCGACGGCAATGAAGCACTGGCCATCCTGCGCAGTTCAGAATCGATAGACCTGCTGTTCACCGATGTGGTCATGCCCGGCGGGCTCAATGGCCGGCAATTGGCGGACAAGGCCGAAGAAATGCGTCCGGGCCTGAAGATCCTCTACACATCCGGTTATACTGAAAATGCCATCGTGCACCACGGGCGCCTGGACCGCGGCGTGGAGCTGCTGAGCAAACCGTACCGGCGCCGGGAACTGGCGCTGAAAGTACGCAAGGTATTAGACAAGGAGAAACCAGCAACATGACACAACAGTTCGAGCAATACGAAAACACCCGCCACGTCATCCGGGAAGTGCGCAAATATCATCGACAGCTGGCCAACCTGTACGGTCAACTTGCGACCCGGACCGGTAATGAGCGTGCGGTCATGTTGCTCAAATACATGCAGACCCGCGAACAGAAACTGATGGCGGCACTGGACCTGTATGAACTCAACGCACCGGACAAGATACTCGATGCCTGGTTCCAGATCGCCTACCCGGAGAATCTGGACGAATTCATGACCATCATCCAGGGCACCCATGAAGACCCGGACGTGGAACAGGTACGCCAGCTCGTGATGGCCGCCAATGACTTCCTCATGTCACTGCTCGATCACGTAATGCGCTGTGCCCACAACGAAGACGTGCATGCGGTTTTCGAAGACCTGTACGAAATCGAGCATGAGGAAGAGAAAGCGCTGACCCGGGCCGTCAACTCCCTGTCGGATATCTGAAGCCGCTCCCGTTCAGCTCAGCCTGACGGTCCGGTGGCAGGTCTTTTCCACCAGCACCGGATCGTGGCTGACCAGCAGCACGGCACAGCCTTGCTCGCGCGCGACTTCGGTAAGCAGAAAGATGATGTCCCGTGCCGTAATTGGATCGAGCCGGGACACCGGCTCGTCGGCAAACAGCAATACCGGATCCAGCAACATGGCGCGCACGATGGCCAGGCGCTGGAGCTCACCGCCGGACACCTGTTCCGCGGGACGGGCAAGCAGCTCCCTGTGCAATCGCATTTTCTGCATCAATGGCTCGAGTCGCGCCGGGTCCACGGCATGCAGACGCATGACATCATGCAGCAACTCACCCAAAGACACGCCGGGCGCAAAAGCGGCCGGTGGATCCTGGTACAACTTCAGGAAACGGTGCCGGGGCAGGCGCTCATCCCGGGTCACGCTGCCCTCATCGGGGGCAAGCAGCCCCAGCAGGATGTCGCCCAGGGTGCTTTTACCACAACCGCTGTCACCGGTGATGCCGATGATTTCACCCGGCCGCACGTCCAGGTCCAGCTCATGGAACAGACGCTTGCCGCCCCGCACCTTGGCCAGACGCCTGCCCCGCAGCAGCGGTTCAGTCTGCCCTGTTCCAGCCTGCGCTCTGTCCGACCGGTCGGGCCACTGCAACGGAGAGGCCGCCATCAATTGTCGGGTATAGTCAGCCTGGGCCGCTTCTAGCAGTTCTTCGGCACCGCCAGTTTCTATCACCTGCCCATTGCGCATGACAATGATGCGGCCACCGAGTTGTCGCGCCACATCGATATCATGAGTGATGGTCAATACGGCACCGTCGCGGCTCTGTTCCCGCAACAGTCCGGCGATGTAGTCACGCCGGCTGGCATCCAGACCCTTGGTCGGCTCATCGGCCAGAATGATCCTGGCACCGGCCGCGGTGGCCGCACAGTATGCCAGGCGCTGGGCCATGCCACCGGAAAGCTGACCGGGCAGCTTTTCGCCATCCTCGGCGAGACTCACAGCGGCCAAATCCCGTTGCGCATGCCGCCGCGCCAGTTCCCTGTCTTCGTCCAGCACACATTCGTAGACTTCCGCCACCTGTTGTCGGCTGCGCATCAGGGGGTCAAGGGAATGCCAGGGCTCCTGCGGCAGCATGGTCAGGGTCCGTCCCCACAACTCATGCAGCTCCTGCTCGCTCAATGTGGCCAGGTCCCGACCGGCCACCCGGATCCGGCCCTGGCGCTGCAGTCCGTCGGGCAACAAGCCCATCACGGCCTGGGCCAGAATGCTCTTGCCGGCGCCGGTCTCACCCAGGATGGTCAAGTGCTCCCCCTCAGACAATTGCAGGGACAGCGTATCCACCAGACATTCTTCACCCGCATACACCGACAGATTTTCGATCTCTATCATTGCCGCCATCAGCGATTCCTCCCGGCCAGCAGATTGAGCCCGAAAACCATGAGAAAAACGGCAAGCAGCGGCTGGGCCAGCACCCAGGGCGCATCACTATAATAGGGGAACAACTCCACCATCATCAGGCCCAGCTCCGCCGTTGGCGGACGCAGGCCGACGGCGACAAAACCGACCGCAGCCAGGGCCAGAATCGAGGTGGCAGCGCCGAAGGCGGCCAGGGTCAGCACCGGTGTGACAATGGCGGGCCAGACATGACGCCGGAAGCAGTAGAACCAGCCAAAGCCGAGCATACGCGAGGCCTGCATCTGCGAGGAGCCGACCACGGTCTGCGTGACCGCCCGCACCACACGGAAATATTCCACCCAGAGCACCAGGGAGATGCCGATATACAGCATCAGCAGCGAGCCCGGCGCCAGGGCGGCAAACAGCAGGATCAACACCAGTCCGGGCAGGGCAAGCAGCATGTTCACAAAAAAGGAGATGGCCCGATCGGTCATGCCCTGTCGCCAGCCAGCGAGCACGCCCAGGGCCACTCCCACACTGGCGGAGGTCAGCACACAGATCATGCTGAGCATCATGGAAAGGCGCACGGCCGCCCCCATGCGCGCCAGCATGCTGCGGCCAAACTGATCCGTACCCAGTGGTTCATCCAGGCCCGGCGCGGCAAAACTGTTGTCCAGGTTCTGCAGGGCCGGATCGGCGCCATGCAACAACCATTCGAGCAGGGCAAATGCCAGCAGGCTGGCAATGATCAGTGCACCCGCCTTCTGCCCGGCATTAAGTTTCGTCAGGGAAAGTTTCATTCGGCCACCCTCCCCCGCGGATCAATCCAGTAGCAGGCGATATCCACCAGCAGGTTGAGCCCCACGAATATCAGCCCCATGGCCAGGGCCGCGCCCTGGATCATCGGCACGTCACGCGCGAAGATGGCATGGGCCAGGCCATGACCGACCCCGGGCCAGGAGAACAGGGATTCGATCATGACAATGCCTTCGATCAGGCTGACCAGCTGGATGCCCATGAAGGCCACCACCGGCAGGGCAAAATTGCGCACACCATGTCGGGCAAAGCTCTGCCGGTAGCTCAGGCCCTTGATGCGGGAGAACTGGAAAAAAGCCGAGCGCACCACACCAAAAGCACTGTGGCGCACCACCCGGCTGGACACGGCTGCCATCGCCAGCGCAAGGCTGATGGCGGGCAAGACCACGTATTCCATGCCACCAAAACCGGCCACCGGGAACATGCGCATTTCCAGGGCAAAGATCAGGATCAGGATCAGGCCGATGACAAACACCGGCTGGG
>PWQG01000216.1 GCA_003556835.1 Gammaproteobacteria bacterium | reverse complement strand
TCTGCTCACTGGTGATCAATTACGACCTGCCCTGGAACCCCCAGCGCATCGAGCAGCGCATCGGCCGCTGTCACCGCTACGGGCAGCAACACGACGTGATCGTGGTCAACTTCCTCAATGAGCGCAATGAGGCCGATCAGCGCGTATTCGAGCTGCTCAACGAGAAGTTCAGTCTATTCAACGGCCTGTTCGGTGCCTCAGACGATGTGCTGGGCTCACTGGAATCCGGCGTGGACTTTGAAAAGCGCATTCTCGCCATCTACCAGCAGTGCCGCACATCGGATGAGATCGAAACCGCCTTCCGTCAGCTCCAGGAAGAATTGGACGAACAGATCAGGGGCCGCATTGAGCAGACCCGCCAGACCCTGCTGGAGCATTTCGACGAAGATGTCCATGCCCGACTGCGTCTTCGACTGGAAGACGCCCAGGCCCAGCTTGACCGCATCGGCCAGCGTTTCTGGCAGGTCACCGGGCACATACTGGATGGCCGCGCCCGCTTTGATGATGCCAGCCTGGCCTTCGATCTCCGCGAACCGCCTACAGCCGACATCCGGCCCGGCCGCTATCAGCTGATTTCCAAGACCCGCAGCGGCGAACAGGGCGAATCGCCGGACTACGGCTACTACCTGTACCGCCTCTCCCACCCGCTGGGTGAGCACGTCATCGAATCGGCCAAGCACCAGCGGACGCCCACAGCGCATCTGCGCTTCAACATTACCGCCCATCCGGGCCGCATCGCTTTGGTGGAAGCCATCAAGGGCAAGTCCGGTTGGCTGACTCTGGCCCGGCTGACCATCGATTCTTTCGAGACCGAGGAATACCTGCTGTTCTCGGGTATCGACGACGATGGCCGTTCGCTGGACAATGAAACCTGCGTCAAACTGTTCAACGTCGCCGCTGAAAATCTCGGCCCGGTGGACTTGCCCGCCGAGGTGGAAAAGCGGCTTGCCGCCGAACTCGCCCAGCACCGGCGCGCCACCGCCAACCGCTCGCTGGAGGCCAACAACCAGCATTTCAACGCCGCCCGCGAGCGTCTGGAACAATGGGCCGAGGACAAAATGCTGGCCGCCGAGAAGTCCCTCAAGGACATCAAGGAGCAGATCAAGGCCCTGCGCCGTCAGGCCCGCCAGGCCGAAACCCTGGAAGAACAGCACGACATCCAGGAGCGCCTGAAGCAACTGGAACAGCGCCAGCGCAAGCAGCGCCGCGACATCTTCAAGGTGGAAGACGAGATCGAAGAACAGCGCGACAGCCTCATCGCCGCGCTGGAAAAGCGCCTTGCCCGCGACCAGCGGAGCGAGCGCCTGTTTACGCTGCGCTGGTCCGTCGTATGACGGACAACAGCGGCAACCGGAATCAAGCAATCAACGAAAACATGACAAGGACTACCCGAGCATGAGCCAGAACCCTGCCTTCGACAAACTGATCCGCCTGCTCAAGGAGCTGTTCCAGCTCGATCAGCCGGACCTGGACTTCGGGCTCTACCGCATCATGCACGCCCGCGCCGACGAGATCAGCCAGTTTCTCGACCGCGACCTGCTGCCACAGGTGAAACAGGCCTTCAGTCAGTACAAGACCGCCGACAAGGCCGAGCTGGAGAAGGAGCTGCAACAAGCCATCGAGCAGGCAAACGGCCTGGGCGTGGACCCGGAAACCACGGCCAAGGTGAAAGAGCTGCGCCAGAAGATCGCCGAGCAAGGCGTCGATGTCACCGGCCTGGAACAGGAAGTCTACGACCACCTCTACAAGTTCTTCCGCCGCTATTACCACGAGGGCGACTTCCTCGCCAAGCGTGTCTACAAGCCCGGCGTCTACGCCATTCCCTACGAAGGCGAGGAAGTGAAGCTGCACTGGGCCAACAAGGACCAGTACTACATCAAGACCAGCGAATACCTGCGCGATTACGCCTTTACTCTTAAGCCCGGCGCCGCCGACCCCATGCGCGTGCACTTCCGCTTGGTGGACGCCGCCGAGGGCGAGCACGGCAACGTCAAAGAGGCCGAAGGCAAGAACCGCGTCTTTATCTTGGCGGGTGAGGACTTTATTGCCGAGGAGGACGGCGAAAGCGGCAAGGAACTGGTGATCCGCTTCGAATACCGCCCGGCGGCGATGGATGACTGGAGCGAGGAGGCTAAGGCAAGCGCCACCGCCGCCGCCAAGAGGAAGCCGCCGACCCAGAAAATGCTACGCGAGGATGCCGTACGCTGTGTGCAGGCAGTTCAGAACGAAACTTTAAGGTCTTGGCTTGGCGAGCTTATGTCTCCATCACCGACTGAAAAAGATCCCGAACGTCCCATATTGGCAAAACACATTAAGAAGTATACTGATATCAATCGGTTTGACTATTTTATCCACAAGGATCTGGGTGATTTTCTTAGCCGGGAGCTGGACTTCTACATCAAGAACGAAGTCATGCACCTGGGCGACATAGAAAGCGAAACCGCCCCGCGTGTGGAGCAGTACCTGTCTAAGATCAAGGTGATCCGCCAGATCGCCGGCAAGATCATCGACTTTCTGGCGCAACTGGAGAATTTCCAGAAAAGGCTCTGGCTCAAGAAGAAGTTTGTCACCGAGACCTCGTATTGCATTCGCATTGGCTGTATTCCGGAAGACTTCTACCCGGAGATTGCCGCCAACGAGGCCCAGCGCCAAGAATGGGTGGAGCTACATGCCATTGATGAGCTTGAGGCGGATTTGACCACGGTGGCCTACAGCGATCCATTGACTGTGGAGTTTCTGAAGGCGCATCCGACATTGATGGTGGATACGCGGCACTTTTTCGACGGGTTTAATCAGCGGTTGCTGGAGGCGATGGGTGATATTGATGACAAGACTGATGGAACCTTGATTCACAGCGAAAACTTCCAGTCGCTAAGGTTGGTGGGTCGAAAAGTTGATCAATCAGTAAAATATGTATATTTAGATCCGCCCTATAACACCAGTGAAGGGACCTTTATATATAAGAACGAATATCAGCACTCAGCTTGGGCGTCGATGGTTAGTCAGTCGTTGGGTTTGGCAAAGAGGTGTCTCAGTGGCGAAGGTGTTCTTTCTATTGCTATAGATGATTTTGAGCAACCGCTCCTTGCCTCGTTGTGTGACGAACAGTTCGGTCTCGATCAACGCCTAGGTACTCTCGTCGTTGAGATAAAGCCTTCTGGCCGAACCAATGATTACTTTTTTGCTACTTCTCATGAATATTTGCTCTTTTATCGGGCTGGCGAAGAAGCAGAGATTTGTTTCTTCCCGCTAACAGAGGATCAAGAAGGCCAATACTCCGAATCTGATGAGGAGGGAGCCTTCAAGTGGCGTGATTTTCTAAGGACGGGTGGCTATTCGACACCTGAGGAACGACCTAACTCGTATTATCCTATTTATTATCGTGAGGCAGATGGAGCCCTTTCGCTTTGCGAATTGGAGGGTTCGGTCAAGATATTGCCCATCGATAGTGAGGGGAGGCATAGGGTGTGGAGGAAGACGCCGCCTTCATTTCTGGAGCACGTTGAGGCGGGTGAGATCAATGTCGTACAACGCCGAGATGGAAACTGGAAAGTACAGATCATCGATCGGGTTAAGAAGGGTACTAGACCAAAAAGTGTTTGGGTTGGAAAAAAATACGACGCATCATCACATGGGACAAAGCTAATCAAAAAGCTTTTTGGTGAGACCTCGCCATTCTCTTTCCCAAAGTCGCTATATGCGGTGATCGACTGTGTTTCAGTGGTGACAAAGGAAGATCAGACAGCCGCGGTGTTGGATTACTTCGCTGGCTCCGGCACCACCGCACACGCAGTCATTAATCTTAATCGCGATGATGGCGGCCAACGGACATTCATGATGGTCGAAATGGGCGAGTACTTCGATACGGTGCTGTTGCCGCGCCTCAAGAAAGTTACGTTCACTCCCGAATGGAAAGCCGGCAAGCCGAAACGACTCGCCACAGACGAAGAAGCAGACCGCAGCCCGCGAATCATGAAGGTAATCCGCTTGGAATCCTACGAGGATGCCCTCAACAACCTGGAGCCGCGCCGCACCGAGACGCAAAGCGACCTGTTGAGTAGCCAACAGTCCCAGGGTGCCGACGGCCTACGCGAGCAGTATCTGCTGCGCTACTGGCTGGATGTGGAAACCAGGGGCAGTCAGTCTCTGCTCAATATCGGTGCCTTTACCGACCCCACCGCTTACCGGCTCAAGGTCAAGCGCCCG
>PWQG01000062.1 GCA_003556835.1 Gammaproteobacteria bacterium | reverse complement strand
TGGACTGGGAAGCCATTGAAGGCCTGCCGGAGACACTGGGACGCAATGGTGTCACCTCCAATTACCGCCCGGATCTGGCGCCCTATACATGGGAACTGGTCAAGGGCATGCAATCCGGGAATGCCGTCTTCACCCAGCCACCGATGCCCATCAAATGTGCTGGCGCACCACAGAAGGCACTGTATCTCTCCGCCGACCACTGGCTTCGTCACGGCTTGCTGGAGAACATCGACATCTCTTTCTACAATGCAGGCGCGGTGCTGTTCGGTGTCAAGGAATACGTACCGGCGCTGGAGCGCTACATGGAACGCTACAAGGCGGAGATGAAATTCTCACACAGGCTGGTGAAAGTGGACGGCGAAGGCAAAAAAGCCTGGTTCGCCCGCACGGACGAGGACGGCAATGAAAGCCTGGTGGAAACCGGTTTCGACATGCTGCATGTCTGCCCTCCGCAGACCGCTCCCGACTTCATCCGCAACAGTCCGCTGGCTGACAGCAATGGCTGGGTGGACGTCGATCCGGCCTCACTTCTCCACAGTCGCTACCCGAACATCTGGGGTCTGGGCGATGCCACCAACACCAGCAACGCCAAGACCGCGGCGGCAGTGCGCAAACAGGCGCCCGTGGTCGCGGCCAATATCGTGTCCGATATCAAGGGGCAGGACCAGATCTGCAACTACGACGGTTATGGCTCCTGCCCGTTGACCGTGGAGCGAGGCAAGATTGTTCTGGCCGAGTTCGCCTACGGCGGCAAGCTGATGCCGACCCTGCCCACCTGGATGCTGGACGGCACCCGACCGACGGCGCTGGCCTGGCATATGAAAAAGAGCATGCTGCCGGGCCTGTACTGGCAGGGGATGCTCAAGGGACATGAGCTGTTGGTCAAACCAGTGGCGGGCTGAGGCAGCATGCCTTGTTCCAGGCTAGAAGGCAGAACAAGCCGTTTCAGAGACCTCTGGCAGGGCCTGTGTCACTACCCATGTCAGCAGTGGCCCTGGCAGAGGCGAAATCCGCTACGAGCAGGTGGATGCCTTCGGCAATAGTCTCCATATGATCCTCGGGCGAAAAATGTTTTCCGCCCTCGATTCGCTGTAGTGGTGCGCAGAATCGGGCAGCTGCTGAAACAGCGGCCCGGCCATGCGCATGAATCCGAACGGTCTGTGCATCAAAAAACACAAGCGGCCGCTATACCCCATCAGTTTTCCTGGCGGATAGGCCCGGATGCGGTGTGTAACACGCCTTCCGGATTGAAAGCGAAGAAAGCGAAGGCAAAGGTGACCAGGTAAGGCACATCATTGCCGTCGTGGTCCTGGACCACCACATTGCCCACATCCGCGCCACGATCGATCCGGCGATCTCCCAGGGCCGTCCTCTGCCCTGCCTCCCAGCGCACATGCAGGTCCTCGTATACCATATCACCCGCGTCGCTTACGTGCGGCAAGGCAAAAGCCACATCATCAATCGCCACCACACGCATCATCGGTTCGACTCCGTCGGGCACGCGTCCGCGGAAAAGAAAGGGGGCCGCCGCTTCGTCATAGCCGGCATAGGGATTACGGCCATAATCGCGTGCTCGTGGGTCATTCGGAACCAGCACTTCACCATCAGGTGCCCGTTCAATAAAATTCTCGAGAGATTCCAGCCTCGAAGCAATGATGCGCAATTCGCTGCCGGCATATTCACCAACAATGCCCTGCCCTCCGTACTGCTGCCACCAGCTTTCGGTCTGGCGATCGTACATGATCAGGTCCGAGTGTCGCAGGTTTCCAGTTGTGCCGAATTCAAGCACTTGACCATCGTGGCGGCGATCAAAAACCACCGAGGTGTTGCAGAGCGGGCAATAGGTCACGGCGATTGGCTGACCGGCAAGTTCATCATTGACGATTTCATGCCAGGTGAGCACGCGCAGTGGGTAGGCGCGGGCCTGGCCTTCAATGACCACACCAACCACAGGTTCCAGTGGATCAGCGTCGTTGTACTCATCAACGGGAACAAAGACCGGTCGATCAATGGACGGAATTCCGTCCTTTCCCGGACCGCCGGAAATGACCTCCGACAGATCGATTTCGGTGCGCGAAAAGTCCGTGTCCGGCCACGCGCTGGTATCGAAGCCAGGTCGATTCTGTGCTTGCGGATTTTCCGCGCAGCTCATGAAAGCGAGCAACAAGATGGTCAACAGGACATATTTCATGGATAACTCCTGATTCAGGGCCCAAGCCAGACTCATGCTATTTCGACATAACAGAGTGGCTTCTGTTACACGGCACTCCGCCCAATAAATACGGAACTCTTGTAACAGATCAGAAAAGCGCGCGTCGTCGAGGATATACGGATCAGTTACAGCGCTTTCCGATTCGTTCCAGATCAACATCCAGCCACGGCGACGGAGAATAACAGTGATGATGAACAACAGCTTTGATGTCAATACAGGAATCGATGATACAACACGCCCTCAGCCGAACCTCTGGTGGTCAGCGGCATTGATGGGCCTGATGCTCGGAGGTTGTAACGTGGCCTCGCAGTGCGCCCCCGGCAGTACTTGCCGGGCCCAGTGTCGTCCCGGACAAACCCTTTGCCGGGCCGCTTGCAACCCCTGTAATCCATGTGCGGCAGCCAACCCCTGTGCCGCGGCCAACCCGTGTGCGGCAGCGAATCCCTGCGCGGCCGGAGCCTGTAACCCCTGCGCAGCCAATCCTTGTGCCGCCACCCGTGCGCCCAACCCCTGTGCCGCACGTCGTGTGACACGTCCAGCCGACTACCAGCCTTACGAGGGCAACCCCTGTGCGTTGATCGAGCGTGGCGAAGCGCTATTCAATGACAACACCCTGAGCAGCAACGGCCTGTCCTGCGCCAGTTGTCATAGTGATGGTGCGGGATACATGGCCACATTTGCCCAGCCCTATCCCCACGAAGTGGCCATGGCCCAGAACATGTTCGCCATGGACAGCATTCACCTGGATGAAATGGTGCAGGTGTGTATGGTCGAGCCCATGGATGCCGAACCCCTGGATTGGGACAGCGAGGAACTGGCTGCATTGACCGCGTATATGGAAGTCGTACAGCAGGAGCTGGCGGACAATCCCTGCGCACTACAGGGTGGCGGTGCCTGCAACCCCTGCGCGGCCACCAACCCCTGCGCTGCGCCGAATCCTTGCGCGGCTGCAAACCCTTGTGCTGCGCGCAATCCCTGTGCCGCCCGTCAATGATACGGGCGCATCGCTTTTTAATCACCGGCGTGATCGACGTATGGTGAATGGCTGCGGGAGATTTTGTATCCCCTTGCTCCCGCAGCTCTTTTTTTTGGAGGGATGAATGTTGTCACCACAATCCCCTGACGCCAGTCTGTTGAATGCGAGACAGGCTCAAGCTTGCTTGGACGCCGCTGAAGAGATCCGCGAGTGCTACCGTGTACTCGAAAAGCCCGGCCTGAATATAGTGGGAGAGATACTGCGCGGCCAGGGAAAGTTTTACGAGATGGACCATTATCCCAAGAAGGATGTTTATGACAAGGAGCACGACTCCCAGTATTACTACCATGCGCATCGACGCGACCATGATGAGCATGGTCACTTTCATCTTTTTGTGCGCCATGCCGCGATGCCAGAGGCACTGAAACCTCTGGATGGTCCGGAGGGTGATGATCGAGTGGCGCACCTGATTGCCGTCTCAATGGATGCCTGGGGCTACCCTACCGAGCTGTTTGCCGTCAATCGCTGGGTCACCGATGAAAGCTGGTTCAAGGCGGAGTCGGTGATCAGCCTGCTGGATCGCTTCTGCATTGATCATGCCCACCCGAACCTGGCGGTGAATCGATGGCTCAGCGCTATGGTGCAATGTTTCCGCCCCCACATCGAAAGCCTTTTGCTTCACCGGGATCAAGTCATTGCCCGCTGGCAGGAAGAAAAGCGCCAAACATTGCCGGAGGTTCTCGAGGACCGCGACCTGGAGGTGACAGGGACTATAGTGCTCGACATGAAGGACTGGCAGAAGGCTTTGCAAAAGGAGCAACAACGCCAGCTTGCCGGTCAAGCGGTCAATAGGTCTGTGCAGGAGCAGCCCGAGCCATGACCAGGCCTTGCTCCTGCCAGATCGCCACCTCGTAGCCACGCTCCGACACCAACAAGGGTTCCTGCGAACGGTTGATATCCGGCAGCGCGCCGAAGCGTTCCGCATCATAGGCTGCCTGATAGTGGCTGACCCGATACCCCCCGGCAGCTTCG
>PWQG01000268.1 GCA_003556835.1 Gammaproteobacteria bacterium | reverse complement strand
TCTGCATCAGAGACGTTTGCTGGAGAATCCCGCAAACCTGCCGTATCGTACTGACATTCAGGTGGGCTCATTGGCCTTCGATCTGAATGTCACTGCGATTCATGACGACGAAGGCACGTATATCGGCAATGCCCTGGAGTGGGCCGATGTGACCGAGGAGCGGCAAAAGGAGCGGGACGTCAACCGCCTTCAATCCGCAATCGACGGATCCACCTCCAACATCATGTTGTGTGATGACGATCTGAACATCGTGTTCGCCAATCCGGCCGTGATGGCCATGTTCCGCAATCGCGCCAGCGAATTGCGACAGAAATTCCCGGGCTTTGATCCGGACAACCTCATCGGCCAGAACATTGACAAGTTCCACAAAGATCCATCCCACCAACGGGCCCTGCTCAAGAACCCCGATCGATTGCCCGCGAAATCGGACATCAAGGTTCTAGATCTGGAGTTTGAAGTCAATGCCACGATGATCACGGGCCCTGACGGCGAATACATGGGCAACATGGTCGAGTGGAAGGACATCACTGAACAAAAGGATGCCGAACGCCAGATCGAGAACCTGGTCGAGGGAGCCAGCCGGGGTGAATTTTCCGCCAGGATTGACACTCGCGAGTTCCAGGGATTCTTTGAACGCCTGGGGGCACTACTCAACCACCTGATGGAAGTCAGCGAGAACGGCCTCCTCGACGTGGCCGGTGTCATCAAGAAACTGGCGCAAGGGGATCTTACCGGCACCATCGAGGGTGAGTACCAGGGCCTGTTCGGCCAACTCAAGGAAGACACCAACGGGACCGTTGAGAACCTGAATGAAATGGTACAGAAGATCCGCGACGGTGCCTTGAACATCAGCTCATCGGCAAGCGAGATATCCCAGGGAAATACCGATCTGTCACAGCGTACGGAAGAACAGGCCTCTTCCCTCGAGGAGACCGCGTCCAGTATGGAAGAAATGACCTCGGCCGTGCGTGCAAGCGCGGACAACGCACGGCAAGCGAACCAGCTTGCCGTCAGCGCCCGCGATCAGGCCGAGAAGGGTGGTGACGTTGTGGGTCAGGCAGTCAGCGCCATGGCCGAAATCAACAAGGCATCACGGCAGATTGCCGACATCATCGGGGTGATTGATGAGATCGCCTTCCAGACCAACCTGCTGGCGCTCAACGCGGCGGTCGAGGCTGCGCGCGCTGGCGAACAGGGTCGCGGATTTGCGGTGGTCGCCACCGAAGTTCGCAACCTGGCCCAACGTAGCGCCCAAGCGGCCAAGGAAATCAAGTCCCTGATCAAGGACAGTGGTGACAAGGTCGCTGAAGGTTCACGACTGGTGGATGATTCGGGCAAGACCCTGAACGAGATAGTGCTTGCCGTAAAAAAGGTCAGCGACATCATCGAAGAAATATCAGCAGCGTCTCAGGAACAATCCTCGGGGATACAGCAGGTCAACCAGGCAATCAATCAACTGGACGAAGTCACGCAACAGAACGCTGCTTTGGTTGAGCAGGCGGCCGCCGCAAGTGAATCCCTGGACGAGCAGGCGGGTGGTCTGACGGAGATGATGGGCTTCTTCAGCACTGGTGGTGACGAGAGGCTAGGCACTGTGCCGACAAGCCGCCGGGGCTCCGATACGAGGTCACTCACGCAGCATCGTCGTAAGCCCGGAACAGCAGCCACCGAAAAACGTGCCGTCAGACCGGCAGAGAAAACCAGTGACGAGGATGAATGGGATGAATTCTGAAATCGGCTGAGTAATATCCATGCCCAAGGCTTCAGGTACTGAATTCAGGTTCAATCAGAGCGATTTCCGCTTCATTGCCGATTTTATTGGTACGCGGACCGGAATCGTGCTCGGCGACGTGAAGCGTGACCTTGTCTATGGACGCCTGGCCAAACGCATACGCCAATTGGGCCTGTCGAGTTTCAGCGAGTATTGTGACCTGCTTGCCTCCGATCAGGACGAGGAAATCGAGTATTGCGTCAACGCCCTGACCACCAATCTAACTGCCTTCTTCCGGGAACCACACCATTTCCGGAGGCTGGAGGAACAGGTCATTCCAGAACTTATGGCGCGCAAGCAAGACCGGGAGCTTCGTATCTGGTCTGCCGGCTGCTCCACGGGAGAAGAAGCCTATTCGATTGCCTGCACTGCGCACAATTGCCTGCCGCAGGACTGGGACATCAAGGTCCTTGCGACCGATCTCGACACCAATGTTCTGAATACCGCGGCCGCTGGCATCTATAAACTGGACCGACTGGCCGGAGTAGATCAGAAACTGTTGCAACGCTACTTCCTCAAAGGCACAGGCAGTCGCGCGGGAATGGTCCGCATCAAACCCGAAATTCGCGGCCTGATCCATTTCCAGCGCCTGAACCTGCTGGATCCATGGCCCATGAAAAAGTGCTTTGACATCATTTTCTGCCGTAATGTGGTGATCTATTTCAACAAGGACACGCAGCGAACCCTGTTTGGCCGGTTTGCCGATCAACTTCAGAAGTCGTCCTACCTATTCATAGGACACGCGGAAACCCTGCACAATGTCAGTGAACGTTTCGAGCTTACCGGTAATACCATTTACCGAAGGGTTTCGTGATGCAGGGACAGAATCGCGAAGCAACGCACCCGCCACCCGCACTGCCTGGCTACGAGCACATCAATCGGTATTGGGATCGGGTAAACGAGCGATGGGCTGCAAAGATACTACCCGGCGAATACTATGTCAGCATGCGTGGCGAGCTGATCACCACGGTTCTGGGATCCTGCGTTTCAGCCTGCGTACGTGATTCCCGCCTGGGCATTGGCGGAATGAATCATTTCATGTTGCCCAGTCGTGATCGCACGGACCATTCCGATCCGATCACCGCGCGCTACGGCAGCTTTGCCATGGAAACCCTGATCAACGATATTCTTAAAAACGGCGGCAGGCGCCGCAACCTGGAAGTGAAAATATTTGGCGGCGGACAGATTCTGGCTCATATGACCGATATAGGAGCCAAGAACATCCATTTCGTAAAGGAATACCTGGCCCTGGAAAAGATAATTCTGAATGCGGAAGACGTCGGTGGCCCCCATCCACGCAAGGTCCTCTATTACCCGGACGAAGGGCGCGTCCGGGTCAAGAAGCTGCGCAGCCTGCACAACGACACGATCATCGAACGGGAGAAGCGTTACATTGATGAGCTCGAGCAACAACCCACCGCGGGTGACATTGAACTGTTCTAGGCAACCCGGGAGTCGGACGTGAAGAACGGTATGATCAAGGTACTCGTTATCGACGACTCGGCCCTGGTGCGTCAGGTATTGACTGAAATACTGAACCAGGATCCGCAGATATCCGTGGTCGGCAGCGCAGCGGACCCCTACATTGCCCGCGAAAAAATCAAGGCGCTGAATCCGGATGTGTTGACACTTGATGTGGAAATGCCGCGGATGGATGGCATTGCCTTCCTGCGCAACCTGATGCGGCTCCGTCCCATGCCGGTTGTCATGGTGTCATCGCTGACAGAGGAAGGCGCCGAAGTCACCCTGGAGGCCCTGGAACTCGGTGCCATCGACTTCATCAGTAAACCGAAACTGGATATATCTCAGGGTTTACGCACTTATGCCGATGAACTGGTAGAGAAAGTCAAGATTGCGGCTACCGCCAGACCGCAGGTCATACGCAGAAGCGCGCCCGCATCACAGCAGGGCAGCTCCAATGGCGTGGCACCAGCCGTCCAGCGCGCCCGGTTCTCGACCACTGACAAGGTCATCGCAATAGGAGCTTCCACCGGGGGCATCGAAGCGATTCACCAGGTGTTGGACCAATTGCCTGCAGACGCTCCGGCGGTGGTCATCGCACAACATATACCGGCTGGATTCAGTGCTGCCTTTGCCGAGCGTATGAATCGACAGACCGGATTGATGGTGAAAGAGGCGGAAAACGGGGACCAGTTGCTGCCAGGGCATGTGTACATCGCACCCGGTGACCAGCACCTGCTCCTGACCCGCGACGGAGCCCGCTATGTCTGTCGGCTCGATGGCGGCCCTGAAGTAAACAGGCATCGTCCCAGTGTGGATGTCCTGTTCCGCTCGGTGCTTGAAGCAGCAGGGAACAATGCAGTAGCGGCGCTACTCACCGGCATGGGCACTGACGGAGCCCAGGGATTACTGGAGCTGCGGCAGGCTGGCATCCACACCATTGCCCAGGACGAGGCAAGCAGCGTTGTCTGGGGAATGCCTGGAGAAGCCGTCCGACTGGACGCAGTCACGCAACTCCTGTCCGTGGACCAGGTCGGAGAGGGCTTGCTGGAAGCGATGGGACAAAAATGAACGATCCTGCGCGGAGAATTTGGGATGACTAACTGGCAAGGCAATGACCGAAAACTGTTGTTCAGTATGGGCATGGCAGCCAGCACTCTGTTGGTGATTTCGCTGATGATTTCACTGTGGCAAGGGATTTACTGGGCAGCACTCACGGCGGCAATGGCCGCCGTCATGCTCGGTGTTGCGCTGCGACCGTTGACAAGACTTCTTGCCGCAGAACCGATGCAGGAGACGCAGGGCGCACCACATGACGGGCAACTTCCTCCAGACCTCATGCAATGCATCAGCGAAAGCATGATGCAGGAACATCAGTATGCCGGTGAGGAAACCACAAGGGTGCAGGACATCATCGCCAGCGCTGTCTCGGAGTTGTCCCACACCTTTCAGGTCATGGATCGGCTGGCGTCCATGCAGCGCGAGCTGTTGCTACCCCACTCCGCCGGAAACGGCAACGATGCAAACGAAAATGACCTGGGGCGGTTCATGCGTAACTTTGCCGTGGAGTCGGAAACCAGCCTTGCCCATTTCGTGGAAACCCTGGTGGAAGTGAGCAAGCTCAGTGTGGAAACGGCGCATCACATGGACGACATGCTCCAGCATCTTGACGGCATCTTCCAGCTGGTTGACGAGTCGAGCAATCTCGCGGATCAAACCAATCTTCTGGCTCTCAATGCCAGTATTGAAGCGGCCCGAGCTGGAGTTCATGGCCGCGGGTTCGCGGTAGTCGCGGACGAGGTGCGAGGTCTTTCACAACGGTCCGCACAATTCAATGAACAGATCCGAAAACGGGTCAACGAAACCCGTTACGCTATCAACAACGTGCAGGAAACGGTAAATCGCATGGCCTCCCGTGACATGAATGACACTCTCGAGCGCAAACAACACATCCAGGACATGTTTATCCAGGCCGAGCAGACCAGTCGTCAATTTCAGACCACTGTGGAGGAAATTTCCTCCAGCACTCCAGAGCTCGATGAGGCCGTCGCCAACGCCGTGCGCGCTCTGCAATTCGAGGACATGTCCAGGCAGTCACTGACTGCTGCCGGCGAAAGTCTTGAGCGTGCGGGGGAACTGGCGCGGGAAATCACCACCACAAGCGATCCGGCGACCTTACGGCACCGTATCAAACTGCTTGACCAGCAATGGCAGGCTTCCCGTCACCGCCCCGTCTCCCAGCAATCGGTCGATGCAGGCTCTGTCGAACTGTTCTGACCCGGGCCACAAACACACGCTGTACTGACGAGAATACAGATGAGCATCAAAAAAGAGATTGATCGGGACCAAAAACTGGTCCGTGTCCGCATCGACGGTCATTTCGATTTTTCGCAGCACAAGGCGTTCCGTGACGCCTACCGCGACGTAAGCCCGCAAGAGGGATGGGTATTCGAAATCGATCTATCGCACACCACATACCTGGACAGCGCAGCCCTCGGCATGCTGCTGTTATTGCGTGAACACACTGGCGAGGCACCTGGCCGCATCCGGGTGGTGAACGTGCAGCCGGATGTGCACCGCGTACTGGAAATCGCGAACTTCCACAGGCTTTTCGATATCGACGGAGCGGGCAGTGATGGATCACGAACCGATGGGAGACGCTGAGGCGGAGCGCGGCACAGCCCTGGTTGCTGACGACGAACCGGCCAACTGCCGGCTACTGGAGGCCATGCTTCAACGCGAAGGCTTCGCGGTCATCTCCGTGTCGAACGGGGAGGAAGCAGTTCACCAATTCCAGGCCAGCCGACCGGACATCGTCTTGATGGACGTGATGATGCCAGTGATGAACGGCTACCAGGCCACCCGCGAAATCAAGGCCTTGTCTGGCGACGTATTCACGCCGGTCATCTTCCTGACCGCATTGAAGGACAGCGAATCCCTGGTGCGCTGCACCGAATCCGGGGGCGATGACTTTCTCAGCAAGCCCTTCGACTTCGAAATTTTCAAGGCCCGCATACGGGCCATGGAACGCGTGCGCGATCTGCATCGGGATCTGGCGCAAAAGCACGACCATATGCAACGCCTGCAGGAAGATCTGATCCGGGATCATCATCTCGCCGAGCGGATTTTCAGCAAGGCCATCAGCGAACGCAATAGTTCGGACCCCAGGATCCACACTCTGCAACGCGCGGCCTCGACTTTCTGTGGTGATCTGGTCCTGACCACCACCCTGCCGGATGGTGGTTTTCGGGTACTGGCCGGCGATTTTACAGGCCACGGCCTGGCGGCTGCCATCGGTGCATTGCCGGTATCAGAGATTTTCCACTCCATGAGCCAGGATGGTGCCTCGGATCAGGAGCTGATCATGGAACTGAACCATCGCCTTCACTCACTCCTGCCCCCGGAGCTTTTCATGGCAGCCTGCCTTCTGAGCTGCCCCAGAGGTTGTCGCAGTATGCGCCTGTGGAATGGCGGCATGCCACCTGCCTGGCTGATCAGCAAAGGCGAGCTGACGGCATTTGCCTCGCAGAGCCTGCCCCTTGGGGTGATACCGGATCTGGGAACCACAGCCATACCTGAGCGAATCCATACCGAAACGGGCGATCGTATTCTGATGATCAGTGACGGGCTCCCCGAAGCGGAGGACCGTCGTGGCTGGATGCTCGGTGAGCAGGCAATACGCGGCAGTCTGCTCGGTTCGACCCCGCTGGCATCGTCGCTGGAGGCGCTGGAGAAACTGCTGGATGAGCACACCGGCGGCCAAAGGCAACGCGACGACATCACCGTGGTCGAGGTGACTGTAGGGGAAGATGGCACAGCACTTCCTACTCGCTCCGAATGTGAACACAGGCACTCATGGGACTGGCATGTCACTCTGCGCAACGAGCAATTGCGCAACATGCCGGATCTGGAGAAATCGCTGCAAGCAATTGATGTGCTGGAGTCCATTGCTCCCGAACTGGGCGCTGTCCGCACCATCGTTTCCGAGCTTTACAATAACGCTCTGGATCATGGCATTCTGAAGCTGCAATCAGGAATGAAATCAGCCCCGGAAGGCTTCGAGGAGTATTACTTGATCCGTGAAGCGCGGTTGAACGCTGAGATATGCGGGAGCATTTCCATCGACATAGAGCACCGCCGTTGCCAGGAACAAGCCTATGTCGCCGTGACTGTAACGGATAGTGGTCCCGGTTTTGATCATCGCGAATGGGAAGACGACGCCACCAGCGAAAACGTTCCCTTCCCCCGCCCATGGGGAAGGGGAATCGCCATGATCCGCGGACTGTGCCAATCACTATCTTATTACGGTCGTGGTAATAGGGTGACTGCGATCTACAGCTATGACCAACCAGGGGGATGGCGCCAGTCGCGAAAAACCTGAACATAAAGACCAATAATCCGCTCTGATAAATCCCTCCCCCCTCTCTATACTGCAGGGGTTGATCACAGGAACAGGAGAAGGTTATGGGATTGCTGGTAAACGGTGAATGGAAAGACCAATGGTATGACACCGACAAGACCGGTGGAGAATTTGAACGCGAGGAGTCGCAGCTGCGCAACTGGGTGACGCCGGATGGTGCCCCCGGACCCAGCGGCGAAGGCGGTTTCGCCGCAGAAACCGGACGCTACCACCTCTATGTTTCCCTGGCCTGCCCCTGGGCACACCGTACGCTCATCATGCGCAAGCTCAAGGTCCTGGAGGCATTCATCGATGTATCCGTGGTCAGCCCCGACATGCTGGACAAGGGCTGGACTTTCAATCAGGACGAAGGCAGCACCGGCGATCAGCTCTACGGTCTGGACTACATGCACCAGATCTACACCAAAAACATCAGTGACTATACGGGCAGGGTCACGGTGCCGGTACTGTGGGACAGGAAGCAGGAGTGTATTGTCAGCAACGAATCGGCGGAAATCATCCGTATGCTCAATTCAGCGTTTAATGATTTGACCGGAAATGAGGATGACTACTACCCGGAACCGTTACGCGAGGCCATCGACGACGTCAACGCCGTGGTATACGACACCGTCAATAATGGTGTCTACAAATCAGGATTTGCCACTGCACAGGAGGCCTACGAAAAGGCCTTCGGACAACTGTTCAATACGCTGGATATGCTGGAAAGCCGCTTGCAGTCACAGCGCTATCTTGCCGGAGCGCAACTTACCGAAGCTGACTTGCGCCTGTTCACAACCCTGATCCGCTTTGATGCCGTATATCACGGTCATTTCAAATGCAATCAACATCGCATTGAGGATTACCCTGCGCTATCAAACTATGTACGGGAGTTATATCAGCTGGAAGGTGTGGCGGAAACGGTGGATTTCGGTCATATCAAGCGCCATTATTACTACAGCCATGACATGATCAACCCGACACGGATTGTCCCGAAAGGACCCGCGATTGATTATACGCGTCCGCACAACCGCGACATGCTGGAACGTAAGTGAGAAGTGGAAGTAGCTGAATTGTTCGATCGGGGAGAGTGGATCAGCAGGATTTGTCATGAACCCGGGACCTGCGCCCCGGGTTCACCGTCCTGTTATTATCATAAGGATCTCTTGTTCGGCTCGTTTTTATTATGTTTTGTACAGATTCCGGATTTCCTTCACTCGGACTGGCAAACGTTCATCTGCCAACTGCCTGCAAACGGTTTCAGTTCTGGGCAACAAAGTTGAAGCGCAGTCCGGTACGCACGGGTACTGCCTGCTCACCCTCTACAACCGGCTCGAACTTCCAGTTCTCAATCACGTTCAGCACGGCATTGTTGAAGATCGGAGAAGTGGATTCGGAAACACTCGGCTCTACGACACTGCCATCCGGGGCTACCGTGAATTCCACCAACACACTGCCTTCCATCTGGTTCAGGCGAGCGCGATAGGGATAACGCGGAATTTCCTGGGAAACGGCCTTGATTTCAGTGCTGTTGATCACCTTGGGGCTGACCGGGCTGGCGCTGACACCGCTGGCAGCAATGGAGAAACCGAGCACTGCGGCGGCGTTGAACAGTTTGCTTTTGGAAATCGAATACATGATACACCTCATAAAAAGTTGGTTGATTGTGATGAGCCTGATGGGTGCACAATGGCTATTCCCGAAACATCGAGCGACTTTCCATCAGACTCAACAACACAAATGCAAAAGCCTTGCCAACTTTTTATCCTGCTGTTTTGTATGGCATTTTTATAAAAAGGCCACTGACAACACATTGCCGTTCGCACCAAAACCATGCAGGGCGCACTGATTTGACACAGCTCATGACAACATGATGTCGTTATTCAAGCTGCAGCATGGCAGTACAGACCGATTTCAACGAACATGATCCAGGGCGAGGCAAGCAGGGCTTTATCGATCGCGCAGCAGTCGCAGCAGATTGGTCGACAGCAGGACGGTCAGAATAAGGATCAGCAGCGTGAAGAGGAACCACTGGAAGGCGTAGCCATAATGCATACGGGCACTGAAATCCGGAGCGGACCAGTGCCGGACCAGAACCCCCGGTTGCTCCGCCTCCAGGCGCAGCACATGCGGAAAGAAGGGTTCGCCGAAAAGGGCAGAAGCCTGTTGTGTATTCATCCGCTGCATACGCAAGGGCCAACTGTCGTCGGTGACATTGACTGCTGCCGGTGACACATCCGGCACATGCAGGCGGGCCAGCAATTCCTGCCCGCCGGTGACGTCGGGAATATCCGGCAGACTGCCCCCCTCCCCTGCCGGAATCCATCCTCGACTGATAAGCACGTACTCGTCAGCTGACTCCAGACGGAATGGTGAAACCAGCTCGAATCCGGGACGCCCCTGCCAGAATTGGTACATCACAAGAAACGCTACGGGAGAGGGCTCGTAGTGACCGGTCAATTGCAATGGTTGACCATTGAACGAGGTAAAGTCGCCATCCTGCCGTGACGCGGCAAATCGGGTGAATTCCTGCAGTTCTGCGGACTGCATGGCTTCCCATTGCTCGGAGGCCTGCCGCTTGTCAGCGGCACGCTCAAGCTGCCAGAGCGCCAAATTGATGAACATCCCGCAGCTCAACACAACACAGAGCGTAATGAACCAATTGAAGCGCACCGTCAATGCGCCGAATGAGAGAATCCGGCTCCGGGGCAACACATCACTGTCGCGGCTGGCAGACATCCTACGAATCAACCCTCTGGCGCTGGCGGTATACTGATGTCGATCTCATTGACATCACCAAAGCGCTGCAGCTGTCCGGCAACTTCCTCGCCATTGCCCACCACCAGAATCTGCAGGGCATCGGGACGCAGGTACCGCCGTGCCACTTCCTGTACATCAGCCGCCGAGACTTCCCGAACTTCCTCCACCAGGCGCTCGAAGGTATCGGGTGGCAATCCGGCGTAGTCATTGTTCATTCTTTCTCGCAATACCGCGCCCCGGCTCGTGTACTGGAACACAAGCGAGTTGAGGAACTGATCACGCGTCAGCTCCAGCTCTTCCTCGCTGACCGGCTCCTCCTGCAGGCGCTCGATCTGCTCGATGATGGCTTCGATGGCCTCGGCAGTGGTGTCACTCTGTGTCATCACACCGGCCGTGAAAGTACCCGGGAACCAGTTGCCAGAGCCGTAGGAACCAAACACGGCATAGGCCAGGCCCATTTCACTGCGCACCACCTGCATCAGTCGGCTGGAAAAGCCGCCACTCAACACGCGGTTCATGACCTGTAATTTTGCATAATCGGGGTTGTCCCGCGTACCACCGATGTGGCCAAGCAGCACATAACTCTGGTTCACATCGGATTTGTCAACGAAGTTCACGCTGCGGGGGAATTCGTACTCGACCGCCGGGAAATCCATTTCCATGGCTTCACCGCGCTCGATCACCGAGAAGGCTTCTTCCAGAAGCGATTTCATTTCCTCCATCTCGAAATCGCCCACCACACCTATGGCAAGATTCTCCCCGACAAAACTGCGGGCATGGAAATCGAGCATATCCTCACGCGTGATATTCTCCAGATGCTCGTATTCAATTCTGCGCGCGTAGCGCGAATCCTCGCCGTATATGACACGCTGGAATTCACGACTCGCCACGCTGCCCTGCTCATCATTGCTCCGCGAGATCGAGCTGCGTTGCTGCGTCTTGGCCAGGTCTATCCGGTTTTGCGGGAAAGCCGGATTCTGCAGCAGATCGATGAACACCGGCAACAGTTCCCCAAAATCCTCGGCCAGCACATTCATGGTGGCCGAACCCGATGTGAAACCAATGGAGGTTTCCATCACCGCCGCCCGACTCTCCAGCAACTCATCCAGTTCATTGCCCGGATACTGCTCGGTACCCCCACTGCGCATGACCGTGCCGGTCAGGCTGTGCAGGCCCGTCTTGTCATCAGGCACCACCACACCGCCAGTGCGTACCTGCACGGAAAGATTGATCAGTGGCAGTTCGCTGTCTTCAACCAGATAGAAACGAATGCCGTTATCAAGTTCAAAGATCTCCAGATCCGGCATTTCAAAGTTGTTCAGTTCCGGGTATTCAAAGCTTTCCCAGATGGGCCCGTCAGCCTTGGCCGTGATAGTGAGGATCAGGGCCAGCACACAGCTGATGTTTGCGATCCAATGTTTCATTACAGACCTCCGGGCAGGCCGGGGGATCCGACATTGCGGACCACACCAACGGTTCGATTCTGTTTAACCAGGTACTGCTGGGCAACACGCTGCAGATCTTCCAGCGTGACCTCCTGCAATTGATCGATGTAGTTGAAGGCGCTGCGCCAGTCGCCGTGGCGCGCATGCGCTTCCGCCAGGCCCAGGGCCAGTCCCATGTTCGATGCCAGACCCCGTACCTGCGAGGCACGCGCATTGGTCAGTACCCGGTCCAACTCTTCCTGCCGGATATCACCCTCTTTCGCTTTCTCAATCTCTTCATCCAGCACCCGCTCGACATCCTCCAGCTCCACTCCCTGGTTGGGCACGGCAAAGGTGACGAACAAGGAGGGATAACGCGATCCAGGGAAACCGGTCAGAGCCTGCACGCCCAGAGCCAGCTGCTCCTCCTGCACCATGCGACGGTACAGGCGGGAGGTGCGCCCCGAGGACAGGATGCTGCCCAGCAGCTCCAGCGCCGGTGCATCAGGATGCCCTTCAGCCACTCCCTTGTAACCGGCAATGAACAGCGGCTGGCTGCGGTCTTCGATCTCGAAGCGGCGCTCACCGCGCTGCGCGGGCTCTTCGGTCATGACCTGGGGCGGCGGGTCACCGGCCGGCATGTCTCCAAAGTACTGTTCGGCCAGCTCCCGCATACGTTCCGGATCGACATCCCCGGCAATTGCCATGGTGATATTGGATGGCACGTAATGAGTCTCATAAAAGCGCCGGGTATCTTCAATGGTGGTTGCCGTGATGTCGGAAGGCCAACCGATGACCGGATTACGATAGGGATGCGCTGAATAGGCCACGCTGATGAATTCTTCCAGCAAGCGCCCCTGGGGATTGGAGTCGGTCCGCATGCGGCGCTCCTCCATGATCACATCTTTCTCCACGTAGAATTCGCGGAATACCGGGTAGCGGAACCGTTGGGCCTCCAGATAGAACCACAACTCGGCCTTGTTCTGGGGCAAGGAATAGAAGTAGCCGGTGGCATCAGCACTGGTGAAGGCATTCAGGCCGACCCCACCCTCACGCTCGATGATCTGGGTGAATTCCTCACTACGGATATACTGACCGGCCTCTTCCTGCCAGTGCTCGAACTCGGCCCACAGCTCGGCGATTCGTTCCTCATCAGGCTGCGGCCGGTGCTGCTCACGGAGCCATTGCTGGTAGGCTTCGTCCATCCGGTCGATGGCGGCCTGCTCGGCCTCCCAGTCATCAGTACCGATGGTCCGCGAGCCCTTGAAGGCCATATGCTCGAAAATATGCGCGATTCCGGTATTGTTCACCGGTTCGTCGGCACTGCCGACATTGACGAAGCTGACAAAGGTGGCCACCGGAGCCACCGGGCGCTCAATGATGATGAAATGCAGACCGTTATCCAGGGTGAACTCGCTGACCCGTTCCTCGAACTGGGCCTCCATCCCCTGGGCCAGGGCTCCAGTGGTCAGGGACCACAGGAACAGCGCCGCCAGAAATCGCCCCGGCTGTTGGATCAACCGGGCGCATGTCACATATCGCTTCATAGTTACCGCCTGCTTTATTGGACTCTACCCGGATTGTAGTCAAGCTTCCGGATTTTGTCGAAGTTCGTGGCGGCGTAGGAGGAATGGAAGAGGAAGAAAGCGGAAAACCGAGACTGCCGGGGAATCTCCCCGGCAGCCAAAGGCGGAAATATACTACTCACTCACCTCGACCGTGATCCAGCGGTCATCGAATAGACCACCATCATCAGCCCGGCCCCACAACACATAGGTACCGGGTTTGTCGAAAGTGACTTCCGTGCGGTAGATGCCATCTTCGGGCACCGGTGGCGGTGTCCACATGGCCCCCCAGGGCGAATTCGCACCCGGGCGCGTATCTTCCCAGGGCTTGACCTGTGGCGGGTCGAACTTCGCGTGATCGCCCCCACGGTAGACATTCCACGACAGGAACAGGCCATTGGTCTTGCCCACCGTAACGCGTGTGGGCGGACTCAATGCCCGCTTGGTCTCACTGACCACACTGCGGTCCTCCGGCCCAGTTCTTGTGGTCGGCAGACCATCGTCTTCCACATGCGCCTCGATCACCAGGGGCTCTCCGACGCGAGCATAACGCACGATATTATCATCCGGCTGATGATCACCCAGCACAGTAAGCACTGGTGGCGTGTTGGCCCGCGATTCCGGTGTACTGGTCCCAGCACCCAGGGAACCGGTCTCGGAAGCGATCGTCACGTCATCGATGACATAGTCCGGATTCAATGTGGCATAGGCGCGGCGCGTCTCACCATTCGGCGAAGTCACCTCCCAGACCATTTCCCGATCACTCTCGTCAAAATCACCCGGTACGTTGACCGTGAACGTGAAGCGATTGCGACGCGGCAGGAAGTGCGTGGGCTGACCACGATCGGCATCTCCCGGCGAGAAGAAGTTGTTCTCGCCAATGGGGATGTCCAGCTTCTCTTCCCAGTTCTCATTGTGGTAGCCGAAAATGAGATTGATGGAACCGTCCTCCTGACGGCGCCATCCCTCGTAGGCCGGCTCAATGTGCTGACCCGAGCGGTAAGTCTGCTGTGCCATCACATCGGCTGCCAGCATGGAAAGACCCGCCAGCAGGCCTACAGCCATTATTCTTCTTTTTACAGACAACAACATCAATCAACCCTCCAAAAACTCAATACTGCTTCGCTGACACCTTCGCCTTCCTGTTCCGCCAGCATCCGGGTCGCATCTCCGTCAATATCCCAGAAACGGATGGCTTCCGGACTCATCTCCTCCAGGTCGGCTTCGGTGATCTGGGCCGGCGCCACCAGCGGAGCCGTACACAGAGGACAACCGATGACATGATCATTGGGCCCCAGATCAAGCACTTCACGCCGCTGGGTCATCTCCTCGAAGAACTGATCCTCGGTCATGCTGACCCGCATCCCCAGATCGATGAACATATTGGTCACCGAACGGTTGCCGGAGCCCTGCCAGTTACGCGGGTCAGGCACATTGGGGTTGGTCTCGGTATTGTTCATGTAACCGGTGATGTGCAGGATGGTGCCAGCCGGCAGCAGGGGCTGGTGGTTGTCACCGAAGGGATAGCCCCGCACCCAGTTGTGGTCGTAACCGACACAGGCCAGGGTCTCGATGCTGTAGCCCCAGATGGCCTCCAGACACATGCGCTCGCCCGGGGCGTGCAGATGGGGCTCGAAAGTCACGATCTTGGTGGGCTCGGTCAGCACGGCATAGGCGTGCAGTTCCTGATCCGTCTCATTACCGGTGATGCTGATGTCGACCCCGTTACCCAGGCCGATGAACGCAGGTGGATACTTCGGTTCATAACCTGGCTCATGGAAGATGAAGCCGATCTCAAGATGCCCGGTGATATCGACATTGCCCGAATTCAGGTGCACCGAATCGGAAACAATGGATGAATTGGCCCGCAGCAGTCGGCCGGCGTCCTCATCAAAAATATCCGGGTTGCGGGCAATCTCATGCACCGGCCACGGTGTTGGCTCACTGGCCGCATTGCCTTCCTCGTCCAGCACCTGGGTACTCCAGATCATGTGATGGACGATGTTGCGCGCACCCACGGCGCCATCAATGGCATCAGGGTTGAGGTCATTGACCTCACGAATCTCGACCGACTTCACATAGCGATCTTCTTCCAGCGGGATCGGCACACGGGAAATGTTACCCCACCAGTCCGGGGTGTTGGCCTCTACCGTGATATCTTCGGTGCGCACGATCAGATCAGGCGTACCGGCTGTCCATTCGGCACCCTCGCCCCATTCAATCGGCGGCGGTGCATCGGCCACGTCACCCTTGGGCGCACCCGAGCGGGCCCAGCGGGAGATCATGTCGACCTCTTCCAGGCTCAGCGAGGGATCCTGCTGGTACTCCTGAATACCGATGTCCCGCTCCATATACCAGGGGGGCATGGCGCCGGCCTGGTCAACCAGACCGGTCTTGTATTCAATCAGGCCGGCAAAGGGCGCCACCTGATCATAGGTTTCCAGGGTCATGGGGGCGACACCCTCGGCGCGGTGGCACTGCTGGCATG
>PWQG01000481.1 GCA_003556835.1 Gammaproteobacteria bacterium | reverse complement strand
GCCAAACCGAGCCTCGAACTCTTCAGTGGACTGCCGGGAGGCGTTCTCGCCAATACCCACCGGTATCTCCAGCATGCATCCAGGTGCCAGCTTTCGTACCTTCCTGTAGATCGAGCGAGGGTCCGGAACATAACCGTATCGGAAGTACTGCCCAAGAGAAACTGGATCAATGTCTCCAAGCGGCCCGAGCATGGTCCTGAGTCCCTTGATCTCGGACGCGAAAGCCAGTATTCCCGCGTCAACGAACCAGTACAAGGGTTTTTCGCCGATTCGATCCCTCACCAGGTAGAGTTTTTCGAGGGCGTGATCGTAAAGGGCAAAGGCGAACATCCCTTCGATGACATCCAACGCATTTTGGAGACCGAAATGAGCGATGTACTCAACCAGGACTTCGGTATCGGAATGCCCCCGCAGCGCCTTGCCAGCCGCCCTCAGATGCTGAGCAAGCTCTCTGAAGTTATAGATCTCCCCATTGAAGGTGATGCAAAGCCGCCCACACTGGGACATCATGGGCTGATGACCAAGAGGTGAGAGATCCTGAATGGCTAGCCTGGCATGGAAGAAGTAAATGCCCCGACCATCAGAATACCAGGAGCCGTGGGAGTCAGGCCCCCGATGGTTCAGTACCATATGAAGATCGGCGACCTTCGGCGGAATCGAGACGCGGCGCGAGGCAACAGGCGACAGGTAGTAGCCAGCGATTCCGCACATACGCGTCAATTGGCCCGGTGCGTAGTGGAGATGGAGGAGAACTCTTCGTATAACCGCCGTCCGATAGAGGCAAAGCTGTAGCGGGTCTCGACCAGTTTCCGTGCCTCGGTGGCCATGCGACACCGCAAGGGCTCGTCCTGCATCAACTCAATGATCTTTGTTGCGTATGAATCCGGGTCGCTGGCCAGCAGGACATGTCTGCCGTCCTCGACAGCGATACCTTCGCAGGCGATCGGGTGCGCAACCATAGGAACCCCGCTGGAAAAGGCATCCAGTACCTTCAGTTTGGTCCCGCCGCCATCGCGTACGGGGCAGACGTAGATGCCGGCCTCCGCGAGGTAGGGACGTACATCGTCGACAAATCCGTGCACCCTGACACGGGTATCCTTCTGCTGATACTCCATGAGGTCAGCAGGTGGGTTGGCGCCAACGATTTCCATTGAAACCCCAGGCTCTAACTGGGTGAGGACTGGCCAGACAGCTGACAGGAAGAAACGCATCGCGTCGACGTTCGGATACCAGTTCATGGTTCCGACGAAAATCAGCCGCTTGGGATCCCCCGCCTTTGCGCCTGGGCGAAAATATTCGATGTCCACTCCGTTCTCGATTGCCCGGATGCGGGGGATGCGCGCCAGTTTCGACAGGCGATTGGCATCCAGGTCAGAACAAACGATATTCAGGTCAAATTCCGGGCAAACCCGTTTTTCGTAGCGGGCAAGCCGTAGCCCCTCCTGGAAATAATAAAGTCTTTTCAGCCAGTTGCCAGACTTGCCAGCGCGCCGCAGTAGCATGTGTGACTCGATGTTGTGGTGCCCGAGGCTGAGGGCACTGCCTGAGGCGTGCCGCTCTAGTAGATGGCGGTAGTACGCAAGACTGATGGTATCAAAGTGCACCACATCGTATTGCGTTTGCGCCAGCACCCTTGCCAGCCTGTCCGAAAAGCGCCGGCTGACCAGCCAATTGACCGTGTAAGGGTACCGGCTGAAGAGGCTCTTCGCGGCCAGGACTCCTGCGCCCCAAGGCCTGTCGGAGAGGGGAATATTCTCGACACCGACGACGCGGCAGAATCGGCCCAGTTCCTCGATGGCGATCGCCTCCGGATCATGACTGCCCGGGAGGAGCGGATGGAGAAGGCGCGGTTGATTGAAAGCCAGGAGATCGACAGCAGCGTATCGGGAAAGCTCGCGGACCAGATTGTAGCCTCGCAGCAAGAGGCCGCCCTTTGGTGGGTATGGCAGGAAGTGAGAGATCCAGAGAATCTTCATGCGTCCCTTTCAGGGGGTAGAGCCTATCCGGGGATTTTGAGCGGCCCCGTACCTGTTGCTCGCATCTGGACTCGGACCTGAAGAATCGGGTTGCACGGCCGGTGCGGCCATCAAGCGCATAGCCGAGAGGGCGTGTGCCGGGTGGTCGTGCGGTGGGTCCTTCTGGAGCGATTGCAGCGACTGGTAACATTCCATAGCACGCCTCGGATCGAGGCGAAAAAAATGGCGATCGCTTGCAGCAGCATGAACAGGTCCTGGCCGGCGGCACACAGTATCGCATGGATCGCATCGCTCATCGTGCTTTTCAGCCAATTGCGGCCCTTCACGCCGTAGAGTTTCATGTGCCCGATTTACGCCTCAATCATGCTGCGCCTGCAACACGAACCGTGTGCCCGCCCAGATCTCGTGGCCCCGGGACCCTTGAGCGTCACCACGGTTTTGATCTTGAAACTGGGGTGGCAAGCCGCTTGACAATAACGAATCCGGCAGTTCGCCGGGTCGGCTCAGGAGGCTGCCCTACCTCCGCAACTTCAAAGAGTCCCCAAGCCGTTCATTCAGAGCCTCCCAGTCGATGCGCTCCGCTAGGCGCACCAGCGGGTACCATGGCGAGCTCCGATTCTCGAGACGGGAGCGCATCCCCTTTGGACTGTCCTGATTCTTCGCACAGAGACCACAGGACGCGCCTTCGTGGCAGCCCTCTCATCTCTCTGAAACAGATGATTTCGGGAACCCGGGGACATGACCGTGGGCATTCACACATGCATAGGGCGCGCCTCAATTGGCTTCGGCACCGGTTGGGGGCTTCGGCCGAGCAGGACCGTCCGCTATAAAAAGAGAGTGTGTTGAGACCGTGAAGTCGTCAATCAAGAACTCGGTGTTTTCGGCGTAGCCAGAGTTCGCCCAGCCCATCAGGTAACCACCCGACCATCCGGAGTTTCCACCCGCCTGTGCTGTGAATTCGTAGTTATGACGCTCAACGAGAAGCGTGTAGTCAGGGGAATCTTCCCACCGACTCCATGCGCGGATGACGCCAGAATTGATATCTGCAGTATCGCTCATCTTGGCTTGCATCACAAAATGCATCCAGCGCCCGCGGTCCTCAGGATTGCGCCAAAATACTCCGTCTGCCCAGATATCACCACCATGTCCTTGGGTGGTTTGAATTCCGCCGATAGAGAATCGCGTTGAATTCGTCCTTGAGTCTCGCCACAAGCCGCCTATGATTACGGCGCCCGAATTATAACTATCAGCCCATAAAGCGAAGAATTTGTTGTTGTCACCGGTGCCCATCGCATTTTCGTGTACGTAATTGATCGGTACTCTTATCCAAAAACTCATCCAAAGCTCTGGATACGATCCGCCTATATCGAACCGCTGCTCTGCCCATGACTCCAGCGCTGGATAACGAAAACGCATGGAATGCCGCCCAGAAACTCCGGGTCCGTTTTCCCATTGTCCAGAATTGCCTTCAACGCATCGTGGCGGGTTGATGTGGACGGCGCAACCATCATCCCGGACGATTGAGGTTCGATTCGGCGAGCCCCAGCGAAAACCATTCTCTGAGTGGGTGAAACTGCCAGATTCGAAGCTATCGGAAAAGATCGGAGTGAGCGACTGGGCCGTTAGGTTTTCCGGATATGCTCCAACCAATGAAATACCGCACAGGATGAGGGTCGCTCGGGTGGTGGATAGATTCATGGCATTGGCCCTGGTGGTTAGCTTAATGAGGGGCATTTTTTCGAATGCACATCATGGCTTCGGTTGATCGTGATCTAATCCTTGGGGCGTGATTCGCGTCGTATAGGTGTAGATCGAACGATTATTGTATAGACCATTTGCCACCGGAAAGCAACTTCCGTCGATTCGGAGTGGAAGCCAAGAAGGTCGACACGGCGGGGTGGGCAACCAAGGCGAGTGCGGTGCGCAACCGAGTGATTGGGCCCTTTCCGGTGGTCCGACCGGATGCTCTGATGGCAATCCCGCCGCGGGAAGCCACATTGCGCACCACCGAGACCCGGGTCTTAGTCGACAGGGCTCCCCGGGAACGGCTTCTCCTGAGAATAAGTTTCCATGCCGATCGCTCCTAAACGGTGCGGTGGAAGGGCGGAGACCCAGCGCTGAACTCCGGCGGGCGTGACGACAACCATGAGGGCCTCTGGGCTCTTTATTGTCGTGTGGAGCGCGGCTGGGAGGTTGGCCGCACCGGACCGTGGGAGGTCGTTACGGCCCCTTTGGACGGCACGCCCGTTACCGCGGTTG
>PWQG01000441.1 GCA_003556835.1 Gammaproteobacteria bacterium | reverse complement strand
CGCAGCCGCCATGGCCACTAGGGCCTATGAGTTGGGGGATCGCTTGTACCATATGCTTCCGGCCGTTCATAGGCAATACGACGAGCCCACTCCGGATATGCAGGGGCAAGGTCAGCTGCGCCGCTTTCTGTCGATTTTCGGCCAGGCTGCCGATCAGGTAAGAAGCATGGCTGAAGGCCTGCGAAATCGACATGATGTCAATGCGGTAGATGCCGATTTTTTATGGCCTCTGGCACGCTGGATCGGCTGGCAGCCGGACCAGACCCTGGATGAAAAAGCCAGGCGACGGGATATCCATCTGGCCCCGGAAATCTATCAATCCGTTGGAACTCTTCCCAATATCCGGGCTCTGGTCAATCGTATGACTGGCTGGGACTGCCAGGTTAAGGAATATGTTCATAATATATTCCGCACCAATGCACCCGAAATCATCACACTGTGGGAAATCTGGGAACGTCACCATGACGGCAGCACCTGGAGCAATGCGGTGGCAGCCACCCAAACGGATGGGTTCGACGGACGGCCGTCTGCTGCTGTGGACATCTCCGGCAATTTGTGGCTATTTTGGCACGCCGATCGCAGCGGACGGCGCGAAATCTGGCTGCAGCGCATGGACGGAGTCGATCCGGCTCCCCGTCGGGCCATGCTGGATACGCCCGATGATGCACCTGGTCTGCGCTATATCGATGAATACCCGGCGGCCGTTGTCCAGGGGGCAAGAGTATGGCTTTTCTTTGGTTCCAACCGCAGCGGGATGTGGGAAATCTGGGCCAGACCCTATGACGGTTTGCCCGGCGGGACAGCCCTGCAACTGACAGAGCATAGTGCCGAAGACCGCGCCCCGGCGGCTGTAGTCGACAGTGCCGGCCAAATATGGGTCTTCTGGCAGTCTAACCGCCGCGGCCCTACGGATATCTGGGCTCGCGTTTTTGACGGCAGCGATTGGAGTTTGCCGCAACGGGTGACAAGCGCGGTATTCCGCCATGAAACACCGGCGGCAGTAGTGGATTCGGCTGGCCGTATCTGGCTTTTCTGGAGCAACGATCAGGGCGACCGGCGCAATCTGTATGTTCAAATCAACGACGGCGGCACCTGGAACCCCCCTGAAGCCGTTACCGCTGGCCGGCAGAGAGACGAAGCTCCGCAGGCAATCTTCTTCAATGGACAAATTTGGCTGTTCTGGCATTCTGATCGCAATGGATTTTGGCAAGTTTGGGCACAAATTCATGACGGCATCGCCTGGGGAATACCCTTTGCCGTGACCTCACAGATAACTGCGGACAAAGAGCCGGCAGCCGCCATCGACAGCGGCGGCAATCTTCGTCTTTTCTGGCGCTCTCAGCGCCGCGGCCGTGATTATCAGTCGCGCACCGTGGATACTGAAGATCCCGTCATGATAGCCCAGCTCAAAACCTTCCAGGACCGGACCCATTATACCTACCATACCGGCTCGGACCAAGACGCGTGGTATGGCCGCGGGACCGTGGGCCTGTACCTGACCCCGACAACTGCCGTCAGTACCGTCGTCAACCAAACTATCGCCCGAACAGCCAACTTTGTGGACTCGTTCCGGCCGCTGCCGGTTCGTTTCATCTGGCAGACTCAATCAGCCTTCAATGAGGATGTAGTCCCTACTGACGGTCTGATAACCGAAAACTTTTTCGATGAAATCGAATAACATTGCATTCTTTCGTAATTAATAAAAACATCTTTTTTTCACCGGCAATCTGGAGGAGGCCATGGGTAATTTTTCCAGAAAGACATTTGACGCGTTGAAACATTTTGTGGCAGTCCGTTTCCAACAGGGGGTGCCGCTGGTTGACGCTGATCTGAATGAAGGTGATGAGATCCGCAAGTTTGAAATTCAGGCTTTCTTGAAATGGTTTGTGGGCAATGGTGTTCCGGAGGGCAATGAGGGCTTTCGCATCCGGGCCCTGCCCAGTGGCGGCCTCAACACCATGGTACTGACATCCAATACAGCAGGTACGGAAACTTCCTCACTGATGGTCAACCTGGCCGCCTCAACGGCCGCGGCAGCTCTCGGTTTTTCTTTTCCCAATTCAACTGCAGTTCGCAATGGTTCCTCGCCGGCCCGGCTGACCGGGAACACCGCTGAACCGTTTGCCCTGGCCGACGGGATGACCCTGGTGATCGATGCTGACGGTCTTGGAGAAGAAACCGTCACGTTTCAGGATGCCGACTTTGCAGCCATCGGTACGGCCAGCGCTGCTGAAGTGGCCGCTGCCATCAATGCGGCAGTCGGCAATTTGACAGCCTCCCCCGGCACTGGCAACGACTTTGAAATCAGCGGCGGAGACGGCACAGCCACCGGTGCCGGCCGCTGCTTGGTGGACGGGCGCGATGCCATGAACGAAGTCAGTATAAAATACGCGTCCCAGCCATTGTATGACAATGCGGCTTTAGCGGCCACCTGGGGTGTCGATCCGGTGCCGCCACTGACTGCTCCGGGGGTTGACCGCATAGACAGCATCTACCTGGATTTGTGGGAACGTGAGGTGGATGAACAGGAAGATTATGAGCACCTGGTCCATCCGTCCATCGGCCTGCCCACCTGCGTGCGAATCCGGCGAGAATGGGCCGTGCGAGTACGGGATAGCGGGGGCATGCCGGCGGTCGGTGACCCCGACCATCGTTCCGGTCACAGCTACTACATCCTGGCCAGCCTGCGGCGCAACAGCGGGAACAGCAGCATCACAGATCTTGATATTATCGATCTGCGCGAACGGCGCCTGCTGGTGCCCCCGGCCAGCCTGGTGACCGATATTTTGGGCATAGCCCCTGAAGACTATCGCAAAGGGCTGCACCGCCCGCCCATCAGCCTGCGCACGGCCATAAATGCGCTGCTCAAAGGCGAAACCCCCTCCATTGCACCCACCGTGGTGGCTTCCGGAGGCGGTAACAATGCGGCCAGTGATGCAGCCTTTGAAGATTCCCGTCAAAATTTCTGGGCCTTTTTTACTTCGGATCGTAACGGCAACCAGGATATTTTTCTGCGGCGATATCTGACCGGCCTGCAGGCCTGGAGCAGCGATGAGGCTGTGGTCAGCGATCCGGCTAATGATACCGATCCAATCGCGCTGGAGGACAGTCTGGGCGATGTCTGGCTATTCTGGAACACGAACAGGGGTGCCTCCAGCCTCAATATCTGGTCCAAACGCTTTCGACAGGCCAACGCTGCATGGGATGCCGATGTGGAACTGGTCACTTCGGCCGAAGACGATGGGCAGCATCATATACTGGAAGATAACAACACCAATCTGTGGCTTTTTTGGACGTCACTGCGGGATGCTGGATCGCCCACAATCTGGCTCAATCGCTACATCCGCAACATCGAAGGCTGGGAAGGCGAACGGCGAGTTGTCACCAGCAGCAACATGGACCAACTCCCAGACGCTGCCGTGGATGGCAGCGGGGTCATCTTTTTGGTCTGGCAATCGAACCGCGACGGCGACGACAGGATCTGGTGGCAGCGCTTTAACAGCAATGCCAGCAGCCTCGGCACCCAGGCCCGCCTGGAACCTGGAGCAGTCAATCGCCAGCGTAGCCCCAGACTCCTCATAGACACCCGAGGTAATGCATGGGGTTTCTGGCGGGAACTGATCAGCGGCAAGAACCAGATCCGCTGCGCCCGGTATGATAGCAGTACCGGCACATGGATCACGCCCGATAATGTTACGGCGGACAGTTTCGACAATCGCGATCCAACGCCCGTTTTGGATGGACAAGGAAATATCTGGGTCTTCTGGCGCTCTGCTCGGGCAGGCGGAGAAGTGCTCATGTATCGCATTTTCAATGCAGCCGCCGATAACTGGGGAACTGAACGGACCGCCACCACAGCACCGGGAGATTACATTCTTAAAGCCGTTGTCAGAAGTCAAAGCGGCGCCATATGGGCCTTTTGGACTGAACAAACCAGCCCAACCACAACCCAGGCCTATTATCGGCAATTTTTTCCTGTCATTTAGCATATTATTCAAAGGAGAAACACATGGCCACACAACTCGAATTCAACGTGGGTATCGGTGTAGAGGTTACGAAAAACTTTGAGTTGCCAATCCCTGGCACCATCGGTACACAAAACGATACTTTCATATCAATACTGGCGATACAGCCGGACCCAAGCGGGACGCCGGCCACCGCCACGTATACCATTGTGCATTCCCCCTCCGGAGACGAAGCCACCGTTCCGTCCACCGTGGGATCCACGGCCAATATCGGCGACCGGG
>PWQG01000375.1 GCA_003556835.1 Gammaproteobacteria bacterium | reverse complement strand
TATTCAGCGCGTGGATCGTCGTGCTTGTAGGGCGTTCCGGTCACCACCACCTGACCGGCCACCTCCTGCTGCATCATGCGGCCCGGTTCCGGGCGCTGACCACCGACCGATGACCCGCCGCCAAGCGCACGAATGGCTTCCAGGGCGGCATCGGTCAGATGATGAATGACTTCCACCTTCTCCGGCAGATTCAGGGAAACACGATCCCAGCACAGCACCATGCCGGCGATCGGTGCGGGGTCCTTGCCGCCTTCGATCAGGCTGGCGTCGAGCACCAGGTCACGGTCGCCGGCGTAATCGGTGTGGGCTCCGACCAGCCAACCGCTCCAGTGTTCGCCGGTCCCTTCATCGAGCACAGCGGCAACCGGCAGCTGCGGCTCCGCGGCATCATCCTGGTCGGCCGGAGGCGGCAGCACGACCAGGTCCCCGGACTGCGGCTCACGGAGCTCCGGCATCGCCGCCACCATCCGGGCGACGACATCGTAAATCAGATCGGGGATCGGCCCGTCACTCTCCGGCGCGATCCCCGCCTCCGACTCGATGCGGTCGATCTGGTCTGCTTCCTGGTCCGATGATTCGGTCGCGCGCTTGCCCAGCCATGCGGCATACGCGCGTGCGATGGACTCCATGGCCGGATGCAGCAGGGTCATCGCTCCATCTCCGGTTCGGTCAACTCGCGCCGGCCGCACTCGGCAAAGGCCTCCAGGCACAACAGGTCGAAGGCATGGCGGATGACATGGCGCTTGTCTTCGGCCAGTTCGATTCCGTTGCCGGTCAGCCACCGGCCAATCATGGTGTCGGCAAACTGCGCCAGCCCCGCATAACCGCCCCGTGGCGGGGCAATGCCAAGCTGACGGGCCTTGTAGTGGTAGGACGGGATGCGGTAGACGCGCTGAATCTTCGACAGCGCCAGACGCTCACGTCCGTGGCAGAAATGCAGCGCCAGGTAGATCACCACCCAGTCGTCCTCGCCGCGCAGGAAACGACGCGCGCTGTCCTGCAATGCGCAACTGTCCACCTCACCTGATACGTCCAGGCAATCACAGTCGGCCGGCACTTCACCAAGCCAGCCGAACCGGTTGTCGGCCTTGGAATCGGCCATGCGGCCATCGTCTCCGTCGGGCAACTCGGTTTCCCCGTGACGCTGGATGGCACGCAACTGATCAAGCAGGTAGCGTCGGTAGAACACCGGCAAGGCATGCAACGTAAGCTCGGGATTCGGATCCGCGCCGGCCGCGGTCGCCGGCAGCAGCACTTTGTCGACGAAAAATGCCTGACGCAGGTGATCAACCGCGGCCTCACCACCCAGCACCGAACTGCGCTCCTCCCGGACCGGATTGGCCTCAAGCACGCCCATCACCAGGACATAAAGTCGGGCCCACTCCGATTTCGAAAGCTCACCTCGCCGCGACCAGAGGTCGGCGAGTTCGGCAAACGTACCGGCCGGCGCAGATTGGCTTGATGACGACAATGAGTTTCCCCGCATGAACCCTGTAACCGCAAGTCAGAGACTGCAGTCGTGACTACCCGAGCATACTGATTCCGGTAGTCGGGAACAAGTTTGGAAAGAGAAGTGCCCAAGCCCATGAACCGTCACTGATCGCCCGCAGGCTTCATCGAAAGGCAGTTGGCTAGTGAATAGGCGGGCACCAACTCAGCGGAGAAAACACCGGTTTTCAGTGTGGACCAGCCCCGCCAGTCGGTCCATCTACCGGCATAGTCGGCGGAGGAATAGTTTCCGTCGAACTGCGAGAGTGTAAACGTGTTGTGAGTGGTACGCCCGGTCAGTTCGACATCGATGCGGCCGTCCGGATCGGTGTAGATGCGCACTTGATGCTGACCGCGCCGCGCCTGAGAGAACTCCAGCTCATCAACTGGCTCCAGTCGCATTCTGCCTTCAACGGGGTTCCAGATATCCGCGGGCAGTTTTTCAGATGGAATCGCCAGACGTCCGAGCATGACAGGTTCGTCTGCGGGCGGAAGGCCCTCCCAGGGTGTCTCCACCCCGGGTCCGAATGCCAAAGTGTAGCAAGCCCAGCCGTCAAACCTTGAGGATTCACTTCCTCCGCCGAGTGCCACCAGCAGCGCGATCCATTGAATCATGAGAAAAGTTGACTTCATCTCGTTCTCCTTCGAAAGGGACTGGTCCAGTGGTCCGTGGAAGAATGGTTACAGAATACTGAAAAACAGCAACATGAGCACCAGGCCGGGCAACAGCAGGAACAGGCTACCCACGATGCGTGCAACCGGGACCATGTCGCTGCAGGCGACGGCAAACCCCAGGACCAGCATCGGAACAGCCAGGCAGAGAATCAGCGCCAGGAACATTCCCTCCGGATGCAGGTTGGCTCCGATGATCATGGCGATGAATATCACCAGCGACCAGAACAGGGTAGTCATTGCTCGCTTCCGGTGTATGCCTGATTGGATAACGCGTACACCCCGTATGTTTTTCACTAATCACGCTGGCTGACACCTGTGCGGGCAGTTGAAAAAATCCCGGCTTTGCGCGTTTAACCCCTGCCCCGGACAGGAGCACGCGAATGAACCAGCCTCGAAACAGAGAATTTTCCGCCAATCATGTAAGCCCGCCCGCCCAACCCATTCTGGGCTGGCGGGCAGAACGAAACACATCGAACATCGGCTTCCATACAGGCGCACATCGCCCAGCTGACGACCAGCTTCATCCGATCGCCGATGCCGGCGAAGGTCACCTGATGACCATCGCCCCGACCGGCACCGGCAAGGGCCGCTCGGTGATCATCCCGACGCTGCTCAGCTACGACGGCCCGGTCATCGTCATCGATCCCAAGGGCGAAAACTACGATGTCACCGCACGCCGCCGGCGCGAAATGGGCCAGTCGGTGTTCCTGCTCGATCCGTTTGGCATCTGCAAGGACCAGGCACACTGCTTCAATCCGCTGGAACTGATCGATCCGACACGGCCGGATGCGTTCGATCAGGCCCGCGCCATGGTCGAGCTGCTCATGCCCGGCCACGCATTTCTGACCGACCCATTCTGGGAAACCAGCGCCCAGACCCTGATCGCGGCAGTGGCGTTGCACGTCGTCGTCGCGCGCCCTCCGGTACTGAAAAACATCAACGAAGTCGTCTATCTGTTCAACCAGAGCATGGACGACTTCGGCTTCACCATCAAGGAAATGATCAAGAGCGACTGTGAGGTAGTTCGTCAGACAGCCAGCGGCTATAGCGGAACCGAACCGAAGGTAATGGCCAGCATCCTGTCAACGGCCCGCGCCGGTCTCGCTCCCTTCGGCAGCGACAGTTTCAGCCAGATGAGCATGAACACCGAGCTTCCCGTCCAGGGCATCATCGACGGCGACGACATCAGCATCTACCTGGTTTTGCCGCCGGAAAGGCTTGACACCCACGGCCGCTTCCTGCGCCTGTGGATCGGCTGCCTGATGGATCAGCTCTGCAAACGGCGCCACCAGGTCGAAAAGCCAACCCTGTTCATTCTCGACGAGGCCGCGCAACTGGGTACCCTGCCCCAGCTGCGACGCGCGATCACGCTGCTCAGGGGCTACGGGCTGCGCACCTGGAGCTTCTGGCAGGACCTCAGCCAGCTACAGCGCCTGTACCCGGACTGGCAAACCCTTTACAACAACACCCGCTACATCCAGACCTTCGGCGCCACCACCCACATGCTGGCCGAATCGCTGGCTCACCTGCTTCGACTGCCCTCGGACATCGACCCATTGACCCTTCCCTGCCACCAGATGATCCTCGCCGAGGCCCACAAACAGCCTCGAGTGGTTGGGAAACCCGACTATCTGAAAGACCCCCATTTCCACGGGCTGTACGACGACAATCCCTTTTACCAACCACCCGGGCCGCGCGGGCCCGAAGGGGAAATGGATCGGCACCGTGCCCAGCGCGCCCTTGCCGATGATGACAACGAAGGCACGGTACTGACCCTGGAACAAATCCTCAAAGGGGACTTTGATTTGAAATGAATGCGATCCGCCATGCCGTCAGTTTTGTGATTGGCAAGAGCATCTGCTATAAAAGGCACCGAGAGAGACGATACCCAAGGGGGCTCGGCATATACTCGATAGACCCACAAGCCATTGTGTTGAAACGACCCTGCTGCGTGTGCAGTCACCGGCCCGCTGGGGCGCGCACGATTCTGCTCGCTGTCGTTGTTGTGCTCATGATCACCGCCTGCGCCGGCCTCGGCCAACGCTCGGCGCTTCCCTCTTGCTCAAATGTTCGCGGCTACTTCCACTCCGACGTGCCCCTGGGCGCCGAGCGTATCGGCTCGCGACTGTGGATCGAACGCCGGCTGATCTTCTCCAGCCAGATCGGCCCGGTTATCCGCGCCGTTGCCGCCGGCTACGCCGACGGCGAATGGGAAGCCACCCGAATGCGCACCCCGCTGCTGGTCGAGGACGGCCTCTGGAAAACCACCGTCCCGACCGGCATCGCCAACCAGTATCCCTACGACGTCAACTTCGACGCAAGAGCCTGGCCCGAACCCCGATTCACCACCGCGCGCATCGCACGCCGCACGGTAGAAATCCACCTACACGCCTTCGGCCCGCACCTGGGCAACTACGGCCTGGAGCGAACTATTCGCATGGCCGCGCTGAAATTCCGCGGCGCGCCGGACACCGACTGGGCGATTTGTCCGGTGAGGTTGTGAACATGAATGACCAAAGCGTAGGAGCCTGGTTGCAGGCTAGCATATTGAAGTGTGAAACTTTTATCGACAGCGATTTAAGAGCAAAGCAAGAGTGTATACCTTGAATATTGAACAGATCAGAGTATATGGTCCATTTCCGATTTCCGAAATTACAAATAAACTAAAGTCGTGTTCTAGTTATTCGGAAAGACGAGAAGCGCTATCCGAACTTAACAGCGCCGTGATTAATCTGCTCCTTGTAAAAATAGTAGCGGTTCTAGTGAATTGCTGCCCTTGGAGCAATGTTAATCCAAAGGACCTTGAGCAGCTTATTAAGAAAGCTTGGCATAAGCCATCTAGCGACGGGACCAGAGTCGCGGCTATTCGACAAGGATTAAAGCTTATCCGGGAAATGAAGAATTGCGCACAGGTCAATCCGGAAATGCTCGGTCTTTCCAGCAAGGTGACTGGGATGATCGAGTCTAAGCTTAAAAATATAGAGGCCATAATAAAAATACGAAACTCAATCGTTCACTCGCACAGAGTATCCGATGCAATGCGCAGCGAAGATGGCTATCACGAGGTAGCCTCTTACGTGGACGACTATATAGACCTTATAAACTGGATGACTACGCCAACGGAACGTTTCTATTCACTTGACTCCTCGGAGTTCCTAGGAAAACAGAATTACTACATTAACAGAATAGTCAGATACTACGGCAAGCCAAACTTTACACTTTCGTCGATCATTGCTAATCAAGCCATTCCTGTAGACCCGACGTGGATCTTCCAAATCCACCAAACTGAAAAAGGCGCGCTGGTTCTTCCTCTATTCCCTCTTATGTTGATATCAGGTAGGAGTGATCGGTCAATCTTCCAGCTAGAAAGCAAATTCGATTTCAACGGAGACCTCTTAGATGTAAAGTTCAGAAACGTAACGACGTCCGTGATTTCTAAGGGGGTCGACCTCCGCATCTCTGAGTGCGACCCTGTTAGCGCCATGTTTGGTATTCCGCTAGCTAAAAAGATTAATGTCCGAAAAGCATTTCCTATATTAGATCACCATGATGCCTGGCGTAAACTGTGTAAAATAGCTCTACAAAAAGACATTCGTGTCACGGACGCATATTTCGGAAGATATCGCTACTCAGATATTTTTTTCTTGCAGCAAAGCGTTGATATGATGATCGCCATTGATAAACAGGGAAATGGCGTCGGCATAGAGCCGTTCTCAGGGATAGGTAAACATTGGTTCGGCTATGAAGTTTTTTTTATTCATGGCTGGATGTCCCTAGATGCAAAAATCTCTTTCACCAAAAAATATAGCTACGACGTATTCCACTCAGTATCGTATCAGGGGCAGGCTGATGCGGAGGTAATAAAGGGAAATTATTTCATTGGTACAGATCAAGGAGCCTTTGAGTTAAAGAAGTGGGATATCGAGAAAGATTGCGCAATTCTCCCCGTTACATCCCAATCTAAACTTCTAATTACCTATTTTTCGCCATTCAATAACAAAACAGAAAATGCATCTGAAATAATAATCAAACAGTGTTCGCAGTTCTTTGAAGAAATAAATCAGACATTTGGTATCGCGTTTAGAAGGCTTCCTGTAGTTTGGGGCTATCCCAGTCAAATGCTAAGATCGGAAATTTATTTGAATGACTATGAGCAGATTATTATGTTAGGCGAATATGACGGAGACGTTCTGCGCGTTGAACGAGGCGCTTCACGACGACGTAGTGAAAGCTTGGACGAACTGGGTCGGTCTGGCAACAGCGTGCCATATTCGTTTAACGGCCCTACGCATTATTCGGCACCAAGCTATGTTGGAGAACTGAATTTTGATTCGAGCTCTGCTGTCTTGTCGGACGATGCGGGAGCTTATTTATGCGAAGAGGCCTATTATTGCGGCCTCCATTGGACTAACGTTTTTGAGCGAAGGTGCGATGTCTATTTCATTCACGTCCCGCGACATAAAGTATTGGAAAATAATGATGATCTTAAGCGGACATTCGAATCTATAATTAGCACGTTGTTACAAAAACGCTCATAGGTATTGGCTTGGTAGGGCATGCTGAAGACTTTAGTTATGGCTGGACCTCGGTGTGACAGGTTGGCGCCCAGGCTTATTCAATTCTAGTGAGTCAATTCAAATAGAAAGACTATAGAATTCGACGCTTTTCAGCTCACAAAAAGTGCGGTAAAAGCGAATTTGTCAACCACTGAATTATGATAGGATTCAAGACTAAGGAGCGTGGTTGGGTTATGGAAATGCACTCAAGGCTGTCTTGCAGCGACCCGTTTATGGCGTTGGTGACGGCCACTCTTTCTGCATTGAACTCGTGCCGAACAACATATGCGCTCCTCGTGCACTCAAGGCACGTTCCATCGTTAGGCTTGGTGAGCTGTCGCGGGTTGTTAGGCATCGATTATGCTCGGTACACTGTGACTAGGAGCTGTTGTGACGTCTACTGATGTTCACTACGAGTCGATCGCTGCGTCCTACGACGAGTTGTGGACCTACAGCGACGAGTACATCGACGAGATGACCAGCAACATAATCGATGTTCTCGAGATATGTTCTGATCATGTTCTTGCAGACGTTGGGGGTGGCACTGGGCTGTACGCACGCCGCATTCGTGACCGTGTGCAGCCGTACGCTCCAATTCTAGTCGTCGACCCAGCGCCAGCCATGCTCAAAAACCTCGGTGACGAGCCAGGGATATGCCCTATACAAGCCACTGCTGATGCGTTTGCTCAGGAATGTGATTCGTCGATCGACCGGATCCTACTAAAGGAGGTAGTGCACCACTTCGGCGACCTGCACGCTGCTCTCGACGCGCTCAGAGGAAACTTGGCGGCTCACGGCCGTATTTTAGTCATCATGCTGCCGCCAACCATTGACTACCCTCTGTTCGGGGCGGCCCTCAGGAGGTACGAAGAACTCCAGCCGCACTACGATGAGGTCGTGGCTGCCATGGAGCGGACCGGCCTTTCGGTGTCCGTCGAACAGCGGACGATCAATTACGAGGTATCGAAAGCGAGGTACTTGCAGATGACGCGTCAACGGTACATGTCAGTGCTCAGCGAGTTCAACGACGAGGAACTTGCCGCCGGAGTCGCTGAAATGGCCCGGAACATCACCGTGGACCCCATCGTGGTCCCGGATCGATTCGTCTACGTCTCGGGACTGGTGGCTACATGATCGAAAAGCGTCTCGATGAGCTTGCGGAAAGACTCGCCCAGAACACCAATGTGGCCGAGCGACTCCAGCTGGACCTGGAGAGGCCCGTTCGCAGCCTTCGAGACGGTTACCCGGAGAACACCGTCCTTCTCGCAGGTATCATGGTCGAGACCCTACTAAAGCACATCTGGCGTGAGACCGGAATAAAAGGTGATCCCGCTAGCAAGCAGATGCGGGACCTGCTCAACGGCTGCAAGGAACACCTGCGCGACAGGACGATCCATGACCACATTGTCTCGATCGGGCAGACCCGTAACCGAGCCAGTCACGACGGCGGCGTTGTCGTCGATGAGGACGCCCTGGACGTGCTTCGGCGGCTCGGACTGGTCCTTGAGTGGTTCGAGGCGAACTACCAGGCGTCGTCGCCAAACGAACCGGATCTCAGCCCACGCCTCTCCGAGCAAGTGAGGTTCGCTGCAGGCCTGTACTCAGTGCTCGGCTATCGACTGGAGGAGCGGGTCAACCTCTCGGAACACACTGCTTATCAACTATACAGCCGGCAGCGAGGGCTCCGAGCGGACTTGGTCGAGCTTGTCGTGTCGGAGCGCATCGAGGAACTGGGCGAGATTCTGGGAACCGAAGAACGGCTATTGAAGTCGCGTGTCCCAAAGGTCACGCGCTTGGTTGCCGTCGCTGCTGGAGCACGGCGGGGAAAGTCGCTGGACCTGCCCGGTGGCTGGAACGATGCAGCGATCGTGCCGTTCGACTCACTGGCGGGCCGCTTCCTGGATTTTAACGCCTACCGACGCACGGCGCTGCAGGCCGGTGACGACGATCTTGCCCCAATCCACGCAGAAGGTGAGTTGCTGGAACTCAACCGCGCGACCACGAGCTTCTCCATCACGACGGTCGACGACGCGGAGGAACTCATCGCCGACACCTACCTCGAAGGGGAGGGCAATCTCCTGGTGATCGGCAAGCCGGGGGCAGGTAAGACAAGCCAGGTCCGAAGGCTATTCCGTTCAGCGCTGCACCACGGACGAGGTCGGATCGTCTTCCTGTTCGACCTCGGGGGCAAGCCACCGGACCGGACCCTTCCAGAGTATCTGGGCGATACAGTCGCCGACTACTTCTCTGTGCCCCGACACCTTGTCTACCCGCTGTACGCCTATCTCTCGCGGTCAGGCCGTGTCTTCAACATCTTCGATGGCCTAGACGAAGCGTGTCCGAGCGGGACCTTCGAGGAATTCATGGAAGTCTTTTCCGCCATCGCTGAACTCCTATCAGTCGAGTCGCAGGTTATCGCTACAACGCGGGTTGCCTTCCTGGAGGACACGCCGTACACGCGCCAGCTACTGGATCGCGAGGCACTCACATCGGAGAAGGTAAACCAAGAGGTGCAGTCGGCTGGCATCGATCCTCTGTCGCTGCCGAATTTCCGGGTGCTAAAGCTGTCTCCGGTACTCGTTGAGGACAATAACGGCGTCCGTTCCCTCGGCACTCCGTTAGATGTGCGGATGAAACAAGCAACCGGACTGGATCTCGATCCGTCATGGAGCTCAGCCCGGCGGACAACAGGACTGACCGCCGCATACGTCACACAGGGACTGGACGAGACGGAAATCTCGAGGGAACGGCTCGTCGAGTACTTTGGAGCCGCTTTCTTGACAGGCCGGCAGTCGTTCACGGTTGCCGAGCTCTTTGACCACTTCGGTCCTGCTTTCATCGAGGGCACCCTGCAGCGAGGCCGTCCCGCGCTGCACCATCTCTTCCTCCGAGACAGTACGACTGGGTTGATACGCTTCCGGCACCGCTCGTTCCAGGAGTACCTGGCAGCCAAATATCTCACAGGAGGCTTTCCCGATCACTCTTCAGTGCTGATAACCGAACAGACGCGGCAATTTCTTTACCAAATTGATCCGGTAGACGACGTCGACATGTCCGGCATCGTACAGCCCGGTCGGTACCTGGTCGGCCCCAGCGACGGCCTCCGCGTGCACCAGGTCATGCGCCCATTTCGAATCGCGGCGCATCCCGTTACCGTTCGGGAGTACCTCGAATTCCTCGAGGCCGCCCGCGGTGGCAACGTGCGGCCCTACCAGCACCCTGCCCAGCCGGACAATATCGACCACGAGCCCTTGCACGAGCGTGCTCCACCCGGCTACTACGAGGATGACTGTTTCCTGGATTATCCAGCAACCAATGTGACATTCTGGTCAGCCCACGCCTACGCAGCCTGGCGCGGCATGCGCCTTCCGAATGGCGTCGAATGGGAAGTCGCTGCCAGAGGCGTTGATGGACGCACGTTCCCCTGGGGGGAGGAACCAAGGGTTGAGTCGGCCAATACCGCTGACTATTGGGCGGGGCGCCCCCTACTCAGCTACGAGGAATGGAAGCGGGAGATAGACACCGGCGGCCTCAGGGAGGCGCGTACGGTGCCGGTTGATCGGTTTGCGGAGAACAACACCTCACCTTTTGGCGCCGTCGGGATGACGGGCAATGTCTGGGAGTGGACGAGCACTGTGGATCTACATGTTGGCCGAGCCGTCATCTGCGGTGGTTCGTACGACAACCCAATTCGTGGGGCTCGGACCCACTCTAAGGCCGCGTACCGGCTCGGCGGCCGCAGTAACGTGGTGGGCTTCCGATGCGTCGAGGAGATTCGATCATGACCGGGCCAGTCACGGTACTTCAAGGCACGGTCCTGACGCAACAGCTAGCCGGTGGTGGCCCGCTCGGGCGCAGCGCTTTATACACCGTAGAGGCAGATGATGGCGAAATCTACCGCTTCGACTACACTGACATTGTGCGTGAAACATTCCGAACCGTGACCAATGGCGAGCGTATTCGATTCATTCCTGACATGGGTCACCCGTCCGGACCAAGAGCTACCTACGTGATCCTGGCCTCTGACTTCCGTGATCTGCACTACCGCGACCTTGTGCCGTCGTAAAGAAAGATGGCGAATCGAAGCACCATCACTGTCTTCCGTTGAAACCCAAAAAGCGCGTGAAAAAGATCTTCATAGGGTCTCAACCCCTCAGGCCATAAAGGCCGTTGAAACAACGTTAGCGAAAGATCTGACCTATAGGTCCCAACCCCTCAGGCCATAAAGGCCGTTGAAACGATACCCCCTCAGAAACAGCAAGACCGAGATGTCCCAACCCCTCAGGCCATAAAGGGCGCCAGCAGTCGCAGCTCAATCGAGCTGCGACTGCCGGTTGTGATCGATAGTTTTACGGTTGCGGGGGAGTTCCGCTGACTTGTCGCGTCTGCGGTATCAGGACAATGCCAAACGGCGTCTACCTGGTTTATTTATCTTTCTTGGAGCTGCGGTAGTCCGACTTTTTCAGTCGCGTCTGCCGATCAAACAGCTTGTTGCCCATAAGCACGATAAGGATGCCAATGAGCGAAAAGGCGACAAACAGGCCCAACGGCGCCAGTGGCCATGGCACTAGCGGGTGGTCGATCCGGCCCAGAATGCCGCTGAAGAAGGAGGCGACAAGAACAACGGGGAAACCATAGAGCGAGAGAAACGCGACCCTGCGGTTGGTGCGCAGATCAATGTAATTGCCGAGCATCGAACCGATGCGGTCCACGGAGCTGTAGAAAGACTGCAATCGGCCCGAAATACCGAACCGGTTTTCAAGCGCTTCCCGAAACGTGATGATGCCGGGTTCGAAAGATTTCGGCATGGTGTCGGTCCAGCACTTGCCCACTTCCAGTTTCATGGCTGCCAGACGGTTGACCAGCTTCGGCACCTTTCTGCCACGCAGGCCCGCCTTGAGTTCCTTCTCGATATCCTCATACAGGCCTTTGATTTCGTCTCTCATTTTCCGAATAACGCTCAAGCGCTTGCAAATGTTCGCGTATTCGGCACGGATGTCATCGAAGCTCAAGGGATCGAGGCGCCAATCATCGACGACAAACGCGCCGGCCCGGGCCACAACGGCGAATCCACCGCTGAGTTCAATGAAGTCGTAATTGTCCTGTTGTGGCAAGTCCTTTAGGGTTACCTCGTTCGTTTCGGCACAATCTATGCATGCCGCCATGTATCGCTTGAGCGTGGGCGTGAAACGAATGTAGGCCTGATGTTGATAGGTGTCGCATGTATCGGGTTCCGTTTCGTCACAGGGGTGGGCTTCGGAATGCGCCCCGGGGTTGTACCATGTCGCCTTGATCAGGTGCTTTCCAGCCGCGACTACCCGCTCATCATCCTCAGGTTCCGGCTTGCACTCAGCCAGGGTAACAAGTTTGTTATCGCGCGAAAGAATCCAGAAATCCTGGAATGGCTGGTAGCAGAACCACAGCGCTTCGCACACATCGTCCCAACTCAGGCGGCTGCCTAGAACAGTTATTTTCCCGTTGGAATCAGGTTTCCCGTTAACGATGAATTTCTCCGGCATGCTGGCCTTCAGGCTGGCATCAACCTTCAAGGCCTTGGGTGCGGCAATCAGGTCCATGCCAACATTGATGTGCCAGGGTTCATTCGGCGCGGGCTTGCCATCCCGGTCCTTGCCATCCACGTACAGCGAACCACCAATGCGGGGTGCGTCACACGGTCGCTGTCCTTGCCAGGCTTCATTCTCTCTGCGTTCGAGTTCTTCCCAGAGATCCTGCAAGTGAACACCCCGACCGGTCATCAGCGAAATCGACATATCGTTTCCGGACCCGGATTCACCAGGCTTGTAAATAGCCATCAAAGTAAAGCCGACCTCGAGAAAGGGGTGCTCGCTGTCGTTGCGCAGGAACACTTTGGCCATACCCAAAGGTTGATGCTCCTCAGCGATGTAGGCATCGACCAGCCGATAGCGGTATTTCGTACCCCTGATCGGTAGCCTTAGTTGCAGCGTGGTTGCATAGGTGAGACTGTCTTCGTACACCTGTCTTTCGAACGTCATCAGGGCACGGGCGTGCGCCAGGCTGGGCCACCGACCGCCATGTTCCCCAATATCGACCGGATTGACGTCCAGTTCAAGTGCATTGACAAGAAATTCGAGACACTGGCTCCAGGCTGTTGCCCAGGCAACGCCTGCCTGACTGTGGCCAAGCGCATTATGCAGTGCGCCATAGGATTGTTCCGGCGGGCCGGTACTGGTCACATCACCAGCTTCCCAGCGTCGCATGTAGTCGGCCCATTCCTTTGGAATCTCTGATGGATCCACCCCATTCAAACGGGCAAGCAGCACAAGCAGGCCGAAACAACTGTCGGGAGAAGCATCTTCCACGTGGAGCTGGAACCGTTCGAAGAAGAGACCTGGCTGGAAATCTTCACCGATCGCCTTTTTCCAGTCAGCCCACAACACTGCGTGATCGGCCAATACCATGGAAGTGACGGAATCAAAGAACACGGGTTGGTCGAGACGGGCAGCGACGCCCTTGTTATTCAGGCAGATTCCCTCGTGCTGCTCCCGCCAACTGCCGACCCCCACCAGAATCTGGTCGGCGTCCGCTTGGGTTGCGGAAGGGTTGTAAATGACCGGCGACGCTTGTTCTGGATTGGCCTGGATGCGCTCCACACGTTGGCGAAAAACGTCCAGCCCGCCACGCATGAGCGCGAGAAAATCCTTCCAGTCCAAAGTCTTTCGAGATGTCATGGAGATTGACTCCCTCTATTTTGAAAAAACCCAAGGCCGTAACCGTTAAGCTCCTGAGAGAATAAATCACTAGACATTGGATTGCATCAGCAATGAACCTGGATTGCTCGCTGAGTTCGAGTCTTAGTCGGGCCCGCTTGAGATCCAGATACACCGGCCAGTATGCTTGAGCGCATGGAACTGCTCTGCTTCCCCTCACGCGATCCGCTGCATGACCTGGTGCTGCCCTTGTATCTGCGCCCGACCCAAGTGTGGCTGCCGGTCAATCCGTTGCGGGTGGTTGAAGGCGAGCGCTTGCTTGCTTGCCTGAAGGCGCACGGGTTTGCGGTTGAATGGCTGGACTGGCCGAAGTTTGCGGATTGTTCGGATCATGCAGCTCCGGTCGTCGAGCTTCTTGAACGGATGGTCAAGGATTTATCCGCGCCGGAGGTGGTGATGGCGCTGGGGGAGTCGGCCGAGCCCTGGGAGCTGGTCTGTCGGCAGGTGATGGAAGACCTGCTGCACAAGGGAGAATACCGGGTGATGGTGATGACCGGTGATTTGCGCCATGCCGTTGGCATTGCGCCGGGTCGGATCGTGATGGAAACACTGCCCAGCCTGCTGGAGCCGGCCGACTACCTGCAGGCCTGCAATGCCACCTTGCGGCGTTCGGTCAGTGATGAAGCCGAACACGTTGAGTGCATGCGTGGACGACGCGAACTGACTCTGCACATGGCGCGTCACTGCGCGGACATCGGTTCTGCCCTGGGCACGCTCAACTACCTGGCAAGGCAGGCCGTGGATCAGAACGACGAATCGCTGGTCGCACCGAAACAGAATTTGCCCCGAAAAGCAGCCCGGCCGCTGCGCGAAGCGCTCGAACGTATGGGCGCAGCCGAACTGATCGATTTCGACGGTGGCCGGGAACTGATCTTTCGCAGCGCCGAGGCCTGCCGATATGTCGCCGGCGGTTGGCTGGAGGAGTATGCCTGGCTGACCGCTTCGGAGCTGGACGCCGAGCACGTCCATGCCGGGCTGGAGTTGACCTGGAACGCCGGTTCGGGCCCGACCCCGCGCAATGAGCTGGACCTGTTCGTGCTGCACCGCAATCGCGCACTGACGGTGGAATGCAAGACTTCGGACATGGGTGAAGGCGACATCACGGCAAGGGTGCTCTACAAGCTCGACAGCATTGCCGAGCGCCTCAGCGCCCTGCCCGGAAATGCCACGCTGTTGAGCGCCCGTGAGATTCCGGACTTGATCGTCAAACGAGCACGGGCCCAGGGCACCGAGGTGTTCGATGCCGACCGCTTGACCGCTTTTCGGGACTGGCTGGGAGAGTGGCTTGACGACTGACGCTGCCGTCCCTTTCGCGGGGGTCGGCGATTCATTGATACGTACCAAGGAGGATGAGCCATGGGCTGGTTTGGAACCATACTCGGGGCTTTGTACCTGCTTTTGCTGTTTGCCGCCCTGGCAGCGGGCGATATCGGGTTTCTTTTGATGCTGTTGTCGCCTTTTCTGGCCATCGGGTTGCTGCTCGTGGTTTTGATTCCGCTGTGGCCGTTGATCCGTTGGGTGAGCAGCCGGAGAGCACGGGCCGCTTACCTGGCCGAGTACGGGGAGCGAGACGAGGCCAACAGGCAGGGCCGGGTGCGGCTGGCCGAAGCGTTCAAGCCGGTGGTCGAGTATCAGCACGAACTCGATCAAAGACTGCTGGAGTGGATGCGCGAGCAGGCGCGTACGACCGACAAGCCCGAGTACCGCAAGGTGCTCAAGGAAAAGATCGCGGTCAGGTCGAAGCAAGATGTGCTGGGTGATTTCGAACGCGCCGAGGCCAACGGGTTTCCGGATGCCAGCGCGCTGCGCCTTTGGGTTGGAGACCTTCCGGACTACTACTTGTCGGACCTCAAACCGGGTGAATACGTCGATCACTCGGACTGGGAGCGCAAGATTCGTTTCATGCTCTACAGATCTCGGATGATTGCCGCACCCGGGGATTCTCACTGCCTGGCCGCGCTCGATCTGGTTGGGGCGCGCCGCATCCTGGAGTATTCGCTCCGCCACTCCCTCAGGCGGGAGTCCCTGTCACAGGCCGTCCGTGATCTGAATCTTGACCGGGGACCCTGCAGACGGCTGATCGCTCAGAACCCTTGTCCCGGGACCGAAATCCTGCACTACGAGCGCTGATCCGACGTGTCTGAAGCTGCGGACCTGGAGGCCCGGAAGTTGAACAATCGACAGCCCCTGCACGTTGTCCTGTCGTCACCCACACCAGGAGCCATGGATGAACGACACCCTTGCTGCCTCCCGCACCCTTCGGCTACTGATCGTCGAAGACAACCAGGATCGGCTCGAGCTGTTTCAGCAGTGGATCCCGAAGGAGTTTCGCCTAACCTGCGCGCGCAGCGCCGGGCGGGCGCTGGAAATCCTCAGGCTGGATGCCGGCCGCGTTTATGCCGGGTTGCTGCTCGACCACGACCTCGACCAGGACGTGGCCGCGGCT
>PWQG01000413.1 GCA_003556835.1 Gammaproteobacteria bacterium | reverse complement strand
GTCAACAAGGCCGGAGATCAGGCTGGATACATCGACCTTTTCTGGCCCGGCGTCCTGGTTGCCGAGCACAAATCCCGCGGTCGCAGTCTCGAACGCGCCTTCGACCAGGCGATTGACTATTTCCCCGGCATCTCTGACCACCATCTCCCCCGTTACGTGGTGGTCTCGGACTTTGCCCGGTTCCGTATCCATGACCTCGAAACTGGAGAGCAGCATGAGGTCCCTCTCGAGGATCTGCACGAGCACATCCAGTTATTCGGGTTCATAGCTGGCTATGAGAGCCGACAATTCAAGGAGCTGGATCCAGTCAACGTCAAGGCTGCAGACCGGCTGGGAAAACTCCACGACGGCCTGCTCGATTTCGGCTACACCGGCCATGAGCTTGAGGTTTACCTCGTTCGGATTCTTTTCTGCCTGTTCGCCGAGGACACGGGAATCTTTCTGCCTCGCGGCCATTTCCGGGACCTGATCGAGCGGCGCACCCGGGAAGACGGTTCTGACTTGGGCGCGTTTCTCTCGGAAGTGTTCGAGGTGCTCAATACGCCGCACGACAAGCGCCTCAAAAGCCGAGACGAGCAACTGCTGGAGCTTCCCTTCGTCAACGGCAAGCTGTTCGAGGAGCGCCTGCGAACGGCCGCATTCGACAGCAGGCTCCGCGCCCTCCTGCTGGAGTGCTGCGATTTGGACTGGGGGCAGATCAGCCCAGCTATCTTCGGGAGTCTTTTCCAGGGAATCCTGGACCAGGAAGTGCGGCGTAATCTGGGCGCCCACTACACTTCAGAGCAGAACATCCTGAGGCTCATCCACCCCCTGTTTCTCGACGAACTGTGGAATGAGTTCGAGCGGGTGAAGCGCCAGCGCAAGAAATTGGAGGCCTTCCACGAGAAGCTCGGGCAGCTTGAATTTATGGACCCAGCTTGCGGATGCGGCAATTTCCTAGTCATTGCCTACCGGGAGCTGCGGGAGCTTGAACTGGAGGTCATTCGGACGCTCTACGGCAAGGATAAACAACAGCTGTCGCTCGATGCGATTGAGATGTACGTGAAGGTCGACGTGGACCAGTTTCACGGCATTGAGGTCGAGGAGTGGCCGGCCCAGATCGCTCAAGTCGCAATGTGGTTGATCGACCACCAGATGAACGTGGCAGTCAGCCAGGAATTCGGCAATGCCTTCGTCCGGATCCCACTGGTGAAATCAGCCAATATCGTGCAGGGCAACGCCATCCAAATGGACTGGAATGAGGTTCTGCCGGCAAGTCGATGCAACTTCCTGATGGGCAACCCACCCTTCGTTGGCCATCAGTGGCGCACCGAGGCACAGAAAGAGGACATGCGGAAGATCTGGGGCGACGACGGCCGGTATCGCCGCCTGGACTACGTGAGCTGCTGGTACTGGCTGGCCGCGGAATACATGAACCAAAACCCCGAGGTTCGAACGGCGCTGGTGTCAACCAACAGCATTTGCCAGGGTGAGCAAGTCGGGATTCTGTGGCCGTGGCTGCTAGAGCAGGGAGTGGTCATTCAGTTCGCCCATCGTACTTTTCAGTGGAAGAATGAGGCGCCGGGCGTCGCCGGCGTTCATTGTGTGATCGTGGGGTTCGGGATGGCCCCGGCCGACCAGCCCTTGATCTTTGATTACGGTCAGGACGTCCGTGGCAACCCCCAGGTGATACAGGCCAAACGGATCAACCCGTACCTGGTGGATGCCGCCGACGTCATCCTGCCTTCCCGCACAAGGACTCCGGAAGGCATGCCCCAGCTGATCAAGGGTAGTCAGCCCACCGATGGCGGCCACCTGATCCTGAGTGATGAAGAGCGCGACGAACTGATTCGGAAGCACCCGGTTACCGAGGCCTGGATTCGGCCCTACATCGGCGGCCGGGAGCTTATCAACGGGACCAATCGCTGGTGTTTATGGCTGCGGGACGTTCCTCCGGCCGAAATGCGCAAGGTGCCTCCTGTGATGGCTCGACTTGAGGCGGTTCAGGAGTCCCGCGAGAACAGCCCAACGGCGAGTGTTCAGGATTATGCCAAGCATCCATCCCTGTTTACCCAAGATCGGCAACCTGATCACCGCTACATTGCGGTGCCCGAGGTGTCCTCGGAGCGACGACGCTTCATCCCGATCGGTTTCCTGCCCCCGGAGGTCGTGGCCAGCAACAAGCTCCAGATCATCCAGAGCTCGGATTTGTTCATCTTCGGAGTGCTGTGCTCGACCATGCACAATGCCTGGATGAGATCGACAACTGGACGGCTAAAAAGTGACTACAGCTACTCTCCGTCTGTCTACAACAACTTTCCCTGGCCGAAGGAGCTAACCAAGGCTAAACGGGAGAAGGTTGAAAAAGCAGCCGAAGGCGTCCTTGCGGCCAGAGAAAACCACCCGGAGTCCACGTTTAGCGATCTCTACGATCCCCGCACCATGCCGCGGGACTTGGTTGAGGCTCACGGGCAGTTGGACCGCGCTGTTGATGCGGCGTACGGCCGCCGGCGATTCAGAGCCGAGGCTGACCGCGTGGCCTTCCTGTTTGAGCTCTACCAAAAACATTCAGATGGGAAGTAGTGCGTCACCGCTCATATCGTTATAATGATTTGTATGATTAATACCGGAGTGAAGCCGTGACCAAAATTATCACAGTCGCCAACCAGAAAGGAGGCTGCGGGAAGACGACCGTCGCCATGGGCCTCGCCGGCACCTACGGGTATCGCGGCAGCAAGGTTCTGGTCGTCGACGCGGACCTGCAGGCCACCGCTTCCCGCTGGGCCGCCTCTGCCGCCGACGATGCACCCTTCCCGGCCGCGGTCAACGGGCTCGCCGCAACGGGTGGGAAGCTTCACAGGGAAGTGCAGAAGTACATTGCGGACTACGACTTCATCATCATCGACTGCCCGCCCGCCGTCGAATCGCAAACGCCTCAGAGCGCACTTCTGATTTCCGACCTGGCGATCGTCCCCGTGGTCCCCTCCCCGGCCGACCTGTGGGCCGCGCGCGGAATCAAACAGATCGTCGAGACCGCCCAGGACATCAACGAATCCCTCCGGGCGATGCTTGTGGCCAACATGGTCCCGCGGACGAGCCTCGGGAACGAGGCGATGGACGCCCTCGAGGACTTCGGCATTCCCTTGGCCAAGAGCACCCTGGGGCAGCGCACGGCTTTCCGTGAGGCTGTCCTGTATGGCTCCCCGATCCAGTCGCTCGGCAGTCGGGCCCGAGACGCCTCCCGGGAGATCGAGGCCCTGGCCGACGAAGTGATCAGCTGGATCAATGCCGTCCAAGCAGAGGAGGAGGCCCAATGAGCCGCAGAAAGGACATGAGCTCGAAGCTTAAATCCAGCCTCGAGGCTGAGGATCAGACCCTGGACGATCGCTTTGCCAAGGCTGACGTAGCACTGGGCCAGAAGAAGACCAGCGGCAGCAAGAAGCCCCCAAAAACGCAGCAGGTGGTCCGGGATACCTTCTCAATGCCGCCGGCAGACCACGATCTCATCCAGGAGTTGCGGCAGCAGCTGATCCAGGAGCACGGCGTCGTGTTGAACAAAAGCGAAATTCTCCGGGCTGGTCTGCATGCACTCCAGCAGCTCCCGGCTGAGCAGCGCCTGGCGGCCGCCCAGTCGATAGAAACCCTGAAACCAGGGCGGAAGGCCTCATGATCGCCCTTATGAACGGCAGGAAGAGCTGATGGGCGCTCCGAGCACCTCAGAGGAAAAACAGACAGTCCTATCAATGGCCAGGCATTGTCCGTGGCCGGAATGGCTTCTGCTTGAATTGCCGAACGGCCGTTGGGGTGCTTTCTGGCGCCAAGGGCTTGGGGGTGGTCATGCGAGTGCGGTTGCCCAGGGCGATTACTCTGCTTGCTCTGGGGTATTCCCGACTCGGGACGAGGCGCTTCAGCACATGTCGGCTAACTCTTTACAAAACGAGGCCTGAGCTAGCGCTTGGAAAAGCCGTCATCCCCTTTGAAATCAGGGGCGACATAGCGGGACTCTTTACAAACTAGCCATTCTGTAAAGGGTTTTCATACGATTAATACCATATATATGATTTGTACGAAAACGGAAACTGGAACTGATTATGACTAGAAACATCACGGCCGAAAAACTCATGCTTGAGCATGACGCAGCGTGAGGAGTCCTGTAATGAATATCGACCCCCACGATTTTGCCCAATACTTCGAGCAGTATGGCAATGACCCAGAAGACCAGGATGATATCCGGTGGGTGATCCGGATTATGCGCCGGGACCAAAACCCAAGGTTGCTCACCCAGGAT
>PWQG01000300.1 GCA_003556835.1 Gammaproteobacteria bacterium | reverse complement strand
CCCGGCTCCCGGAGGCGCTGGCCCAGGGCTATGCCGTGATCTATTCCACGGGCACCCGGACCGGAGAGCACTACAACCTGGAAGTGGGGGGGGAGACCGCGTTGATGGTCAAGGAGCAGTTCATCAAGCGTTACGGAGAACCTCGCTACACGGTTGCCATTGGTGGCTCTGGTGGTGCCATCCAGCAATATGTCTACGCCCAGAACCATCCCGGCCTGATTGATGCCGGAGTGCCGCAGTATTCCTACCCGGACATGGTGACCCAGTCCATTCATATCGGCGATTGTGAGTTGCTCGAACATTATATGGATGTTACCGACCGGGACAATCCCCGCTGGCAAGTGACGGAAAATCGCAGTCTGCTGGTGGGCCTCAATGCCACGGATGCCGTTCCCGATCCCATGGCGGAGGCCAAGCGTGAGTTGGGCTACAGCACTGCCCCGGGCAGTACCGAATGCATCCCGGCCTGGCGCGGCCTGACACCACTGAGCATGAATCCGCATTACGGGCAGGTGCGCGAGCAGGAAAAAATGCAGCCTCCGGGGATCATGGATGATGTGGAATGGACGCATTACGATGACCTGCGCAACATCTATGGGGAAGACGAACAGGGTCGTGTCCGTGTCGCCTGGGACAATGTCGGTGTGCAGTATGGTCTTGCACCGTTGCGCGAAGGCCTGATCACGCCGGAAGAATTCCTGCATCTCAATGCAAACGTGGGCGGCTGGAAACATCCCTCGGAAATGGTACAGGAAGGGTTCCCGTTCCTGGGTGAACCGACACCGGAGAACTTCGATCCCTGGAGCAGCCGGAACATGAACCTGTCCGACAATGACAGCCCGGCGCCGCGCACCGAAGGCGACGTCACTGCCATGAATGCCCTCTATGAGCGGGGCATGGTCTTTGACGGTCAGCTCGACATTCCCGTCATAGACTGGCGGCACTACCTGGAAGACGAGCTCGATATGCATCATTCGCACCAGTCCTTCTCGGCACGGCAACGGATCCGAAACACCATGGACGACGACGGTCATCACCTGATCTGGTTTACCGATGCGCGTCCGGCAGCCGGCTTTGATCAGACCTGGCAGGCGTTGCAGCTGCTGGATCAATGGTTGGAGAATATCCGTCAGTATCCTGAGCGCAGTCTGGTGGACAATCGTCCCGATGCGGCGGAGGATGCCTGTTTCAATACCGATGGGGGGCTCATCGCACGTGGTCCGGACGTCTGGAATGGCGTGCTGGACGATGCTGAACCGGGGGCCTGTACGCAGGTCTTCCCCTTATATTCGAGTTCACGTATGCAGGCCGGTGGCCCGATCGAGGGCAGTGTCTTCAAATGTGCCTTGAAACCCGTCAGCCAGGCCATTGCCGATGGTGAGTACGGGCAATGGCAACCGGATGCGGATCAACAGTTGCTGCTGGAAGAGATTTTTCCATCCGGGGTCTGTGATTTCAGTCAAGCCGATCAGGGGCGACCTGCCGCCATGAGGTGATTGAATGACTGGCATCAAGGCCTGATAATGGGCTTCGATTCACCGTATGGTTCCGTAAGGCAGGAGAATGCCATGTCGATCAGGGATGAACTGCGATGGCATTGAAGCTGATCAGCTCCAACCGCGTCGAAAGTCTGCAAGGCAGCCTGTCGGACTGTCTGGCGCGCGAGCCGCTGCCGGACCCGTTCACGCCGGAAGTCATTATCGTGCCGGGCATGGCCATGGCGCGCTGGGTGAACCTGCAGCTGGCCCGCTCCTTGGGTGTTGCTGCCAATATCGACTATCGCCTGCCGGCGGACTGGATCTGGCGCCTGGCTGCGACGGTACTGCCTGATGTGCCCGAGCAGGATCCACTCGCCATGGACCGTGCTGCGTGGCGGATCCATGCCTGCCTGCCGGATTGCCTGGATGATCCGGACTTTGAAGCCCTGAGTCACTATCTGGAAAACGACCGCGATGGACTGCGTCGCTGGCAATTGGCACAGCGTGTTGCGGATGTGTTCGACCGTTACCAGTATTACCGACCGGATTGGATTCGCGCCTGGTCAGCCGGGGATGATTCTCGAGCGCGGCACGCCTGGCAGCCAAAGCTCTGGCGGGAGTTGACCCGCTCACCGGATCTTCCCCATCGCGTGGCGATCATTGATCGTCTGCTTGAATCCCTGCATTCGGACGCGGCAAGCATGCAGTTGCCGACAAGAATCAGTCTCTTTGCCCAGTCGTCCCTGCCGCCCCTTTTTGTAGAGGTGTTCCAGGCGCTGTCCCTGCATTGTGATGTCTATCTTTACCAGCACAGTCCGACGGATCAGTACTGGGCCGATCTGAGCAGTAAAAAGCAGCAGGCCCGGCGCCGCCTCGAGCAACCCGAGCAGGCGCAGTACCATGATGCCGGCAATGAACTTCTGGTCTCCTGGGGGCGACAGGGGCAGGCCTTCCAGGATCTGCTGCTGGAAGCCGAAGGACTGGATGCGGCCCATGAGGAACAGTATCAGCCGCCCGGGAGCGGGACACTGCTGCAGCGCCTGCAACAGAGCATATTTGATATCGACAGTTCCCGTGCTCCTGTACGTCTGGATGACTCCCTGCAGGTATCGATCTGCCACAGCCCCTTGCGCGAATGCCAGGTCCTGCACGACCAGTTGCTGCGCGAACTGCAGGCCGACCCCACGCTGAAGCCGGAAGACATCCTGGTGATGGTGCCGGATATCAGTCGTTATGCGCCGTATATAGAAGCCGTGTTCCGCCGTGAGGAATCCGGCAGTCGACCATTCATTCCCTGGAATCTTTCCGACACCAGCCTGGCCGACGAGCATCCGCTGCTGGTGGTTTTCTTCCGCCTGCTGCAATTGCCCGGCAGCCGTTTCCGTTTCTCGGAGATTCTTTCCCTGCTCGAAGTGCCGGAGATAGCCGCCCGCTTTGACCTGGGTAGCGACGATGCTGATCATCTGCATCAGTTGCTGCAAAGGGCCAATCTGCGCTGGGGCCTGGATGGTGAGCACAAACGCGAGCTCGATCTGCCAGCCATGGAGACCAACACCTGGCAGCAGGCCCTGGATCGCCTGTTGGCTGGTCATGCACTCGGCGATATCGGCGAGGATGCACTGTGGCATGGGCTGGCGCCGCTGCCGCCCGGTGACGGTCGGAGTGCGCAGATGCTGGGGCGCCTCGGCGAGTTATTATTGCAACTGCGTCAATGGCGCCGTGAACTGGGCCTGACCCGCAGTGCTCGTCAATGGCAGCTCTGCCTCGCGCGGATGCTGGACACATTCTTCCAGCCCCTGGGTGAGGACGATGAACGACTGCAGCAGATCCGCGATGTGATCGGGCAACTGGCCGATGCGGCCGATTACCAGGAGATTTCACCCGGGCTGCTGCGCCATTGGCTGGAAACCGAGCTTGGCGAGCAGAGTCGACGAGGCCGATTCTTCAGCGGAGGTGTCACCTTCTGCGGCATGCGGCCGATGCGCAGCATGCCTTTTCGTATCATCTGCCTTCCCGGCATGAATGACCAGGATTTCCCGCGACGTGACACGGCCATTGAATTCGATGCCATGGCCGGAGACTGGAAACCCGGCGATCCCCGCAAGCGGGATGAAGATCGTTACCTTTTGCTGGAGACCCTGCTCTGTGCCCGCCAGAAGCTGTATTTCAGTTATGTCGGCCGCAGCCTGAAAGACAATGAAGAGCGACAGCCATCGGTATTGTTGCGCGAGCTGCTTGATCATCTGGATGAACACTTTCTCCCCGAAGGGGAGCAGGGGCGGATCAGTGAGCATTTGTGCCGGACACAGAGCATGCAGGCTTTCAGTGAACGCAACTATCGGGGGGAGCTGGCGTCACATGATCGCTATTGGTGTGAGGTGGCCAGAGGTCTGCAAGAGGGTCCTGATGGGGAGCAAGAGCGACAATGGGGTGACGTGGCGCTGCCTCTACAATCCGCCGAAGATCCGATCATTGAGCTGTCGCAACTGATCCGCTTTCTCAAGAACCCGTCGGAACAGTTTGTTCGTCAGCGTCTGCGGATCAACCTGCGAACCGGGGATGAGGTGGATGATGAAGAAATGTTTGATCCACATCCGATCCAGCGCTGGCAGCTTTCCAACCGGGTGTTGCAGGCTATGCTCGAAGGCCGTCACTTACCCTTGCAGCGCCTGGAGGCGGAGGGGCAATTGCCCCATGGCAGTCAGGCGGTCCTGACGCTGAATGAGATGGAAACCCGCGTCCAACCCATGCTGGGGCCACTGCAACACTGCCGCGGACAAAAGCCGGAGAAATGCCGGATCCGCCTG
>PWQG01000051.1 GCA_003556835.1 Gammaproteobacteria bacterium | reverse complement strand
CACTCTACGTCCTGCCGCCGCGGCGCCCGCAGTACAACGGCTGTGTCGAGCGGGCCAATGCCACGACCCGGTATGAGTTCTACCCCCACTACCAGGGTCCGCTGAACCTGAAGGCCATCAACCGTGGCCTTCAGCGCTATCAGGACCACTACAACGGCTATCGACCCCACCAGGCTCTGGACCTCATGACTTCGAACGAATACCCTGCTTCAATCAAGGCGGCTGCCTGATGTCTCACATGTACTGAACCAAGACAGTGCCTTGAAAAGCAAATTCCAATGCGATACGCTTTGATCGGGGTAAAGCTCGTGGGGATTCAAAGGCCGTTATGTTTGATCTTTGGCGTAAAAGCGTGGACACCAGAAACTTTTCGAGTCTTCTCTTGTGCGGCATCAGTGTCACTTTATTGCTTTTCTCGGCCTGTTCGGAGGCGTCGCATCCTAACAAGCATCTGCCGATTACAGATTTTTGTTACAAAGCGGCTTTGCATTTCCTTAACAACCAAGCGCTGGCTCAATTCTCTGGTATCCCCAATCCACCACAGACTATTACTGCCGAAGAACTTCGGGCCTCTTCCGCCCAAGTTTGCAGCGATTACCTAGATGGCGCCATGGAGGGAAGTCGAAGGGCACTCGGTTTTGAGCTCTTCCCAGAGTATTGTAGGATTCTCAGGACGGAGGGGCTAGGAGCGTATGCTGCCATGTTTGTTCTGGACGGTTGGCCGTACGACTTTGGGCGAAGACAAGCCCAAAATCTGGCGATAGCCTGTGACCATGCAGTTCTGCGTGGGTGGTTGAGGGCCGATTGAGGATTTTCGCCTCCCTACAAAGCACAGGTAAGCCCTATTATGAAATTATCTACACGACTTTCTGCGCTCGTTGCTCTTGGTTTGTCAGTCGTTGCTCCGAAACCACAGGCGAGCGAGGCGTTGCCGCAGCCGGTGGTTCACGCCGCCCATTGCATCATCGTTTTTGCGGTTGGTAATGAGAAGAAAGTTCCGCTCCCTAACAGTCGAGGCCGTTCAGGCCATGAGATTGGGCAGTTCTATGGACGGATTGTTAGTCCCTATGATGGCTTGGGGCACCTTGAAGCACTTGCGGCAAAATATACCCCCATTTACATGGGGCTTCCAAATGCGGAAATTAGAAACCGCGCCCAGAGCTGCATTGAGCATATGATCCGTCAACAAGCTCGGTAGATTTTGCTCAGAAGTGAAGTGCTGAAATCGGGAGAATCAATAAATTGGTAGGCAGGTATCAGAGTGCTTGGACGCCTTCTTTATCCTGAGTCAAATAATAGAGGCGGGCTGGCCAATTCCTCACACCTGGCGCAACCGTGGCCTTATTCAAGGCTCGTCATCTGGCTCTAATTGAGCTGTTCGCTGCTATATGCTTATTGAAGCCGATAGCGTCCCTCTCGTTCACAAAACCTGCGGCTATCCATCCATCCTGAGCGTCGCGTGCACGGTCATAAAGTGTTTGCGCTCTTTCGTGATTCCCTGCTAGATCAATGCTCAACGCGCATGAAAAACAAAGGAGCAGAGCTGCCTCGTGCTCGCTGAAGTTATTGTGGCGGTATTTCATAATCTCTGAATTGAGCGGCGCCATGCTGGGAAGCAGTTTCCTGGCATTTATCTGGTCAAGCAGTCGCCAAACATTATCTTGATATTTTTTTCCGCCAAAGCCGAACATTCCTCTCTCCTTCGCCAAGTCCCACAGCTGAGCTTGCTGCTGCTAAGAAGTATATGCGGCTGAGCTGCTGAATTCCAGCGACAACCCAAGCCATGCCGATTCCATAGGCATATGGGTTACTACTGATAGTCAGCGGGAGTGTTGGGCTGCATTTCGACATATTGCGAGGCTTGTTATACAGCCAGTGCGCGATGCTGGTGGCTAACTCGCGCAGGTTTGGACGGCAAACTGAGACCCATCAAACACCCGCTGGAACGCAATGAACTTGTATGCTTCGTAGGACATTTGCCGAATGGCGAAGGCGATGATGGAGAATGCGTCCCTGCGCAGCTCGATCTCCTCGCGATAGATCGCGGCCACCTCGTCGGCCGGGTTGCGGAAGGCGCCGCAGCCAAAAGCGCCGAGCACGGCATGGCGGATCTTCGCATGGATCAGAGTGTCGAGTTGAGCGGCGATTTTAGATCGGGCCAGTGCGGGATCAAAAAGGTCTCCGCGGCGCAGATCCTGGGCCGCGGCCCGCAATTCGTAGAACGAAAAAGCTTCGTTCTCTTCCAGCCAGCGGTATCCAAGGTTCGGTTGGTCCGACTCTTCTGCACCGCGAATGCAGACTCGCGGATGGCGGGTATCCAGATACACACGGCCCGTCGCACCGGAGATCAGCTCGGTCATGTGAGGCCGGTAACGGTCGGCCTCGCGATCGTAGTCCTCGTCGCGGATGTAAAAGTGGCAGTCGCTGCGGCGGTAGATGTTTTCTTCCTGCGCTGACGCACCCTCAATGTAGCCGCCGCCGGGTACATAGGCGTTGGCCATGTTGAGCACAGCGAAGATCTTTCCGTAGCGGCGACTGAGATCCAGCGTGACGTCACCCCAGTCGCCGGCATGGATCTGCACTTCAAGGCTGGCTGGGGAGTCTTCTGCCCTGCTGGCCCAGCGCGCGTGGTTCTCGCGTGCCAGCTGGTGGAAGTGATCGGGTGGGCTGGCGGTCAGAAAAGCCTGCAGTGTCTCGGCGAGGACTTCACGGCGCCGCGCGGACTCGCTTCCGCCGAACCCGCGTCGGATCGCTTCGGCTTCCGTGCAGGGGCGACGGCCGACCAGCATGGGCATCAGCCAGCCTTGGTGTCTCCGAACATTTCGAGGGCCAGTTCGTATTCCTGATCCAATCCGGAACCACAGTCACCCCCTGGCTGCAGCTGCTGGAACCCCACGTGCATCAGGCACAGCAGTTCGAGGCCGGAGAAATCCCCATCGAGGCTGTCGAGGGTGTAGCGGACCTCGGGCTCGTTGATCTTGAGACCCGACTCCCCGAGACGGGCAATCTCCAGAACAATATGGCCAACGGCCTGGCGATCCATCTCCGCGAACCGTCGCATGGCGGTGTTCATGTACATGACCGCGTCCATGCGAACACCACCAGGGACACGGGCCCGCAGGTTGCCGTGGGCGACGCGGGTCAGGCCGGCCTTGATCTGCTCGGCCACCGGGTGGTTGGTGTACTTGCCGAGCAGGGAGCGATAGAGCGCTTCTGCTTCGGATAAGTTCTCCCCGCCGATCTCGACCAGGCAATCGGCCAGTCCCAGGTTGGTGCCCAGATCTTCGGGCAGGGACTTGACGGCCTGCCGGAACAAGGGCAGCGCTTCTTCCGCCCGTCCGCTGCGCGACAGCAGGGCTCCGAGGTTGCGGTTGGCATGCGCATTGGATGGCTCGCGTTCCAGGACTTCACGAAAGGTCTTTTCGGCTGCCTCGCGCTGGCCCAGCCGGCTGTAGGAAACGCCCAGCGCTGTTCTGGCGTCCTGATAGTCGGGATCAATCGCCAGGCAGCGCTTGAGCGGTTCGACTGACTCAGCTACCTGGCCAAGCTCGCTCAGGCATAGGCCCAGGTTGTATTCGATGTCCTCGTCATCGACCATCCGGGAGAAGATCTCCAGCGACGGGAGGGCGTCTTCGAGGAAACCCTGTTGCAATAGACCGATCAGGTATTCCTTGGGCTCGATACCCCGCTCCGGCACAGCAATGCCGCGCACCACACCGTCCTCAATGGTGACGGCAGCCGTGAAACCCCGCGCGGCATAGTCCAGCATGACGCGCTGGAGGACCTCGTCAGCCGCACCAGCCTTATCCGGAGTGTCGGTGAGGTCGGACAGCGGGCGCTGGAAGATCTCGGGCGCTTTCCGGTTCATTGAGTCCTGTCATTCATAAGCTTGCGGCACCATTGTCTCACGGGTTTGCGGCCTTCTCTGGCGGGGCGCATCCAGTGATGCAAAAGGCGATGGTGACGGCTTCCATGATTTGGCTTATGAGTTGTTTCACAGAAGTCATGTGTCCGAGCCTGAGTCAGGCTGCGGGCGTGCTTGCGAATTTTCTGTGCCCAGAAACGGGCAGGGGTCATGAAACCGTGCTGTCCGTCACAAAAATAAACGCGGTGACCCGTTCCTGTGCCCAAAAGGTGGGTTCTGTGCCCAAGATTTGAGAGCAATAGGACTCTGTGCCCATAAAAAGCAGGGGCCACCAGGCTTTTGTGCCCGAAAGAGGGCAGGGGCCATTTTTCGATCGATTTCAATTTCTGGAAAGGGTGGTTTGGGCACAGAATGGGCACAGCGTGGGCACAGAGCCGTTTTGTGGCAAAAAAGCAACACAAAACGGCGGTCGTTT
>PWQG01000310.1 GCA_003556835.1 Gammaproteobacteria bacterium | reverse complement strand
GGTTTTGCTGGCGATCTCTGGTATAGTACCTCTTATCGTGCTGGCCTGGTTTTGTGGGGCCGGCCACGTGTACGGGACTGATAAGGACTGAGATGAATCTCTATACCATTCCGCTATCAAGGACGGTCAAGCAGGCACTGTTGATGCTTGCAGACGTTCTCATGCTGATGCTGGCGTTATGGGTGACTTTCACATTGCTGGGCGTGGATGCCCTGGCACCGAATGACAATGTATTCCTGTTCTTCGGCCTGTCCACCCTGTTATCAGTGGCGGTTTTTTACCGCATCGGCCTGTATCGTGCCTTGCTGCTGTACATGGGATTGCAATCGGGTTTCATCGTGCTGCAGGGGATCACGGTGGCAACGGCCCTGCAGGGTCTGGTGTATTTCTTTCTGATGACGCCGGTCAGTCACGACTATGCAGTGCTACCCATCTATTGGATGATTGCCCTGGTCTTCATCGGTGGCAGTCGAATCGCTGCCAAGGTCACCCTGCAGAGTCTGATCCAGAACTTCCGTCCCAAGGAGCCGGTCATCATCTACGGGGCTGGCAGCTCCGGCATGCAATTGGTGGCGGCACTGCAGAACGGCGATCAGTACCTGCCGGTGGCTTTTGTTGATGACAGCCGTGGCCTCATTGGCAGCACGGTCCATGGCATCCGGGTCTACAGTCCAGGCTCACTGCACGAGCTTATCGATAACTATTCCGTGCGTCAGGTGCTGCTGGCCATACCCTCGGCTTCCCATGCCGAACGCAAGGAAATCCTCAATCGGATCGAGCATCTGCCGGTGCATGTGAAAACGGTGCCGGAGCTGTTCGATATGGTGTCCGGCCGGGTCGGTGTGGATGATGTGCGCGATGTGGAGATCGAGGACCTGTTGGGTCGCGACATTGTGCCGCCTGATCTCGACCTGCTTGGTGCCTGTATCACCGGGCGTTCCGTGCTGGTGACCGGGGCGGCCGGTTCCATCGGTTCGGAACTCTGCCGGCAGATCATTCAGTTGCGTCCACGCAGGATCGTGCTCTTCGACAGTTTTGAATACGGGCTGTATACCATCGAGAACGAGCTGCGCGACCGGCTTGCCGAGATGGGGTTCGATTCCGAGCCGGAGATTCAGGCGCTGCTTGGCAATGTCTGCAATCGCAGTCTGGTTAGTTACTGCATGCAGCAATTCGGAATTGACACCGTCTATCACGTGGCCGCCTACAAACAGGTGCCGATGGTGGAGAGAAATGTCATCGAAGGGGTGCGCAATAACATCTTCGGTACCCTGGTGACTGCGCGCTGCGCCGAAGAGGCCGGCGTCGGACACTTCGTGCTGATCTCCACCGACAAGGCCGTGCGGCCCACCAATGTCATGGGGGCAAGCAAACGCTTTGCCGAGCAGTTGTTACAGGCCCGGGCCCTGTCCCAGCCGAAGACCTGCTTCAGTATGGTGCGATTCGGCAATGTGCTAGGTTCATCCGGTTCCGTGGTGCCATTGTTCCGGCGCCAGATCAATACCGGCGGTCCGGTGACAGTGACCCACCCGGAAGTGACCCGTTATTTCATGACCGTGGAAGAGGCGGCGCAGTTGGTGATCCAGGCCGGTTCGATGGCGACCGGTGGTGACGTCTTTGTGCTGGATATGAATGAACCCATCCGCATTGTCGACCTGGCGCGAAAGATGATCCACCTGATGGGTTATGACGTGCGCGACGAGAACTCCCGTGAGGGGGACATCGCCATTGAATATACCGGGCTCCGGCCGGGAGAAAAACTGTTCGAGGAATTGCTGATTGGTGAATCGGTGACCGGGACGGAGCATCCGAAGATCATGCGGGCGGAGGAGGACAGCCTGTCCTGGGAGCGCCTGCGGAACATGCTGCAAAGCCTTGAGCAGGCCTGCGAGGCACTGGATCTGGAGCAGATATGTAGCGTGCTGCGCGAGGCGGTGGACGGGTATGAGCCGGAGCAGTTGACCGATGATCCGATGTGGTCGCGTAATGAGCCGACTCCGGCAGCGATTGCCACTACGGCCGACAGTCCATCGCCGGCCTCAAGCGCAAAAGTCACACCGATCCGTCAGCACAAGCACAAGACCTGAAGCATCATTGCCGGGTCACGCTTTCGATGACCACCGCTTCGACCGGCATGTTCTGATGTGCACCACGGCGTCTGGTTTCCACTTCGGCAATACTGTCCACCACATCCATGCCTTCAATCACACTGCCGAATACGGCATAACCGTATTCATGGGGTGCCGTGCTGACGTGATTGAGGAAGTCATTGTCGACCAGGTTGATGAAGAACTGACTGGTGGCACTGTCGACCACATTGGTCCGGGCCATCGCCAGGGTGCCGCGATTGTTGGGTACCTCGGCACTGGCTTCGTTCTCGATGGGGGAGTAGGGTGACAGCTCCATCATGTTCTCATCGTAACCGCCTCCCTGGACCATGAAGCCGGGTATGACCCGGTGGAAAATAAGGCCCTCATAGAGGTTGTTGTCGGCATAACGCAGAAAGTTTTCCACGGTTATGGGTGCCTTGTCCTGCCATAACTCGACGGTGATCTCTCCCTTGTTGGTTTCAATCACCACAACCGGGTTGTCGGCATGTGCCAGGGTGGCTGTCATCAGGCCCAGGGCCAGCAACACACGTTTCAGCATGGATATTCTCCTGTAGGGGCTTCGATCTGTTTACCGGAACTTTCCGTTATTGTGACGGAGACCGGGCACGGCCAGAGAAATATACGCGAGAGCGCGAGAAAACGGAATACGGGGGAAGGAGATTTGGCTGCCCAACCTGGACTCGAACCAGGAACCAAGTGATTAACAGTCACCTACTCTACCATTGAGCTATTGGGCAATACCGCTGCGGGGGTGATTGCTTGGCCCCCCTGACAGGACGCGTATAGTAATGAGGATTTTTCTCATGGTCAAGCCCCTGCGGAATTTTTTCCCGGCAGTGTATACTGGCTGTTTTTGCTGGCCCCGGAGCATGCATGAGTGACAGTCAGGCGTTCAGGATGCAGTCGCCGTTTCAGCCGGCGGGTGATCAACCCACGGCCATAGCGCAATTGGTGGAAGGCCTGGAAGATGGCCTGGCCGCGCAGACTCTTCTGGGCGTGACCGGTTCCGGCAAGACCTTCACCATCGCCAATGTCATCCAGCAGACCCAGCGCCCGGCCTTGGTCATGGCCCCGAACAAGACTCTCGCGGCCCAGCTCTATGGTGAGTTCAAGGAATTCTTCCCCGACAACGCCGTTGAGTACTTTGTGTCCTACTACGACTATTATCAGCCGGAGGCCTATGTGCCGGCATCGGACCTGTTCATCGAAAAGGATGCCTCGATCAACGAGCACATCGAGCAGATGCGCCTGTCGGCGACCAAGGCCCTGCTGGAGCGGCAGGATGTGATTGTGGTTGCCACGGTCTCCGCCATTTATGGCCTGGGGGATCCGAAGGCCTATCTGCAGATGGTGTTGCATCTCGATCGTGGTGATCGGCTGGATCAGCGGCAATTACTGCGCCGCCTGGCGGATCTGCAATACACCCGCAATGATGTTGAATTGCAGCGGGCCACCTACCGGGTGCGCGGTGATGTCATTGACATCTACCCGGCTGAATCCGATCGTTTTGCTATCCGCATCGAGCTGTTCGACGATGAGATCGAGCAGTTGTCCTATTTTGATCCGCTGACCGGCGAGATCCAGCGCAGAGTGCCGCGTCTTACGGTTTTCCCCAAGTCGCATTATGTGACGCCAAGGGAGACGCTGCTGGAAGCCCTGGATCATATCCGCGCCGAGATGAATGAGCGGGTGAAGCAGCTGGAAAGCAATCATCAGTTGCTCGAGGCCCAGCGGCTGGCCCAGCGTACCAAGTTTGACCTGGAAATGATCATGGAGCTGGGTTACTGCAATGGCATCGAGAACTATTCCCGCTACCTGTCCGGACGTGGTGAAGGTCAACCGCCACCAACCCTGTTCGACTATCTGCCGCCGAATGCCCTGGTGGTGGCGGACGAGTCCCATGTCTCCATTCCCCAGATCGGGGCCATGTACAAAGGGGACCGTTCGCGCAAGGAAACCCTGGTGCAATACGGTTTCCGTCTGCCTTCCGCGCTGGACAACCGGCCCCTGCGCTTTGAAGAATGGGAACAGCTGGTACCACAGCTCATCTTCGTCTCTGCCACGCCCGGTCCCTACGAGCACGAACACGCCGGTCAGGAAGTGCGTCAATTGGTGCGACCGACCGGATTGGTGGATCCGCAACTCGAGGTGCGCCCGGCCAGCAGCCAGGTGGATGATCTGTTGTCGCAGATCCGTGAAGTGGTGGCCCGTGGCGAACGGGTACTGGTGACCGTGCTGACCAAGCGCATGGCAGAGGACCTGACCGATTACCTCATGGACCACGATGCACGGGTGCGGTATCTGCACTCCGACATCGACACGGTAGAGCGGGCGGAAATCATCCGGGACCTGCGACTGGGTAATTTTGATGTGCTGGTGGGCATCAATCTGCTGCGCGAGGGGCTGGACATCCCGGAGGTTGCACTGGTTGCGATACTCGATGCCGACAAGGAGGGTTTCCTGCGCTCGGAGCGCTCCCTGATCCAGACCATCGGCCGGGCCGCGCGCAACATCAACGGCCGCGCCATCCTGTATGCCGATCGCATCACCGGTTCCATGCAGCGGGCCATTGATGAATCGGACAAGCGGCGCAGTATCCAGCTGGCCTTCAACGAAGAGCACGGTATCACTGCGGCTGGCGTGCGTCGCGAGATCAAGGATGTGATGGAAGGGGCCCATGGCGGCAGCACGGGTCGTTCACGCGGTCAGCGTGGTGATCGGCGACGGGTGGCTGAATCTGCGGGGGAATACGGCACCGGGCAGGTGGTGATGGATCCGAAAAGCATCACCGCCGAGATCGAGAAACTCGAACATCGCATGTACGAGCAGGCGCGCAATCTGGAGTTCGAGGCTGCAGCGGCCACCCGGGACCGCGTCGGGGAGTTGCGCGAGGCGCTGAAAAGCGCCTGAATTGCCGCATCCGACACAATTCCGCCTTGTAGTTTGCCGCGCATCCTCCTATAATCGCGGTCTTTCGAAAAGCAGTACTTCAGGCGCGTAGCTCAGTTGGTTAGAGCGCTACCTTGACATGGTAGAGGTCACCAGTTCGAATCTGGTCGTGCCTACCAGATCCTGAAAGCAGAAAGCAGTGTGATGCTTGATGATAATCCCGTCTCTGGCGGGATTTTTTGTCTACAGAGCCGGTACCAAGATTATGCCCTTGATTACCCTTCCCGATGGAAGCACCCGTTCCTTCGATCAGCCAGTGACCGTGGCCGATGTGGCCGCCGATATTGGCGCCGGCCTGGCCAAGGCGGCCCTGGCCGGTCGTGTGGATGGTGAGCTGGTGGATACTTCCTATCGCATCGAGAACGATGCCGAGCTGGCCATTGTCACCGATCGTGATGAGGACGGCCTGGAAATCATCCGTCATTCCTGTGCCCACCTGATGGCACAGGCTGTGCAGCGCCTGTTTCCCGAGGCGCAGGTGACCATTGGTCCGGTGATCGAGGATGGTTTCTTTTACGATTTTGCCTACGAGCGGCCGTTCACGCCCGAGGATCTCGAGAAGATCGAGAAGACCATGCAGGAAATCGTCAATGAGAACCTGCCGGTCGAACGTTCTGTCATGGATCGGGATGAAGCCATTGCCCTGTTCGACGAGATGGGTGAGAAGTACAAGGTCGACATCATCCGGGATATACCCGGCGAGGAAGACCTGTCCTTCTACAAGCAGGGCGAGTTCATCGATCTGTGTCGTGGTCCGCACGTGCCTGATACCGGCAAATTCAAGGCTTTCAAGCTGACTTCCGTGGCAGGTGCCTACTGGCGTGGCAACTCCGAAAACGAGATGCTGCAGCGTATTTATGGTACGGCCTGGCCCAACAAAAAAGACCTCAAGCTCTATCTCAAGCGCCTGGAAGAGGCGGAGAAGCGTGATCACCGCAAGCTCGGCAAGCGTCTCTCCCTGTTCCATTTCCAGGAAGAAGCACCGGGCATGGTGTTCTGGCATCCACGTGGCTGGTCGATCTACCAGACCATCCAGCAGTATATGCAGGACCTGCAGCGTGCGAACGGCTATCAGGAAATCCGCACACCACAACTGGTCGACTACAGCCTGTGGGAGCGTTCCGGGCACGCCGACAAGTTCGCCGACGAGATGTTCAGTGTGGAGTCGGACAGCCGGCAGTACGCCATCAAGCCGATGAACTGTCCCTGTCATATCCAGGTCTTCAACCAGGGCCTGAAGAGTTATCGTGACCTGCCACTGCGCTTGGCGGAGTTCGGCTCCTGCCATCGCTATGAGCCTTCGGGCAGCATGCATGGCCTGATGCGGGTGCGCAGTTTCGTGCAGGACGACGGGCACATATTCTGCTCCGAAGCCGATATTCAGCAGGAAGTGGCGGATTTCATGGCGCTGGTATTCCAGGTCTACCGGGATTTCGGTTTCGACGAGATCATCCTGCGCCTATCGACCCGGCCGGAAAAGCGGGTCGGCAGCGACGAGGTCTGGGACAAGTCCGAGGCGGCTCTGAAACAGGCGCTGGAAAACAGCGGTCATCAGTGGGAGCTGTTGCCGGGTGAAGGTGCGTTCTACGGGCCCAAGATTGAATTCTCCCTGAAAGATTGCATGGGACGGGTGCAGCAGTGTGGCACCATACAGGTCGATTTTGCCATGCCCGAGCGTCTGGGCGCCGAGTATGTGGCCGAGAGCGGAGAGCGCAAGACGCCCGTGATGCTGCATCGTGCCATCCTCGGTTCCTTCGAGCGATTCATCGGTGTATTGATCGAACATTACGCTGGAGCGCTGCCTGCCTGGCTGGCTCCGGAGCAGGCCGTGGTCCTGAATATCACGGACAAACAGGCCGATTACTGCAAATCGGTGGAAAAAATGCTTGCAGCTAAAGGTTTTAGGGTCATATCGGACTTGAGAAATGAGAAGATCGGCTTTAAAATCCGCGAGCATACCCTGCAGAAGGTGCCGTATCTGCTGGTGGCTGGTGATCGGGAGATGGAAGAAGGCACGGTTGCCGTGCGTTCCCTTGATGGCAGCGACCTTGGCAGCATGAAACTGGACGCCTTTGCCGATCATCTGGCACAGGATGTGGCCCGCTTCGGGCGGACCGGTACGCAGGAAGACCAACACTGAGACAATATGGAGAAATACCCTGGCTAATATGAGGAGCACTTCCAAGAAGCCTGTAATCAACGACAATATTGAAGCAAGCCCGGTTCGCCTGGTGAGCCACGAGGGTGAGCAGCTTGGTATTGTGTCCATTGACGAGGCCAGGGAGGCAGCGGCTGAGGTCAAGCTGGATCTGGTGCTGATTGCACCGGAGGCTGATCCGCCGGTCTGCAAAATCATGGATTACGGCAAGCATCTGTTTGATATCAAGAAACAGAAAACTGCCAATAAGAAGAAGCAGCGCAAGACGACTGTTAAAGAAGTGAAATTTCGTCCAGGGACGGAAGAAGGGGACTATCAGGTAAAACTGCGCAACCTGACACGTTTCCTTCAGGATGGGGACAAGGCCAAGGTTTCATTGCGATTCCGCGGCCGGGAAATGGCCCATCAACATCTTGGTCTGGAGCTCGTACAACGGATCGCCAAGGATCTGGAAGAGTACGGCACAGTGGAGCAGCAACCCAAGATGGAAGGGCGGCAGATCATCATGATCCTGTCGCCACTGAAGAAAAAGTAATCTGCTTGCCCCAGCGGCATAGGGTCACTTTCCATAAAACTGAATCGGCCACCATCCCCCATGGGGAGGGGTTACGATTAATGCGGAGTTACAAAGAGCATGAGCAAGATGAAAACCCATAGCGGGGCGTCCAAGCGATTCAAGCAGACAGCCTCCGGCTGGAAGCGCAAGAGCGCCAACAAGAGCCACATCCTCACCAAGATGACCACCAAGCGCAAGCGTCAGCTGCGGGGCACATCAATGGTCAGCGCAGCTGACAAGCCCCTGATTGATCGCATGATGCGCAAGGTCTGACACTGAACATCCGAGGAGGATTCTGAAATGGCTCGAGTCAAGAGAGGCGTCACCGCACGCCGTCGTCACAAGAAAGTACTGAAGCAGGCGAAAGGATATTACGGCGCGCGCAGCCGTGTCTATCGCGTTGCGGTCCAGGCGGTCACCAAGGCGCAGCAGTATGCCTATCGCGATCGCAAGACCCGCAAGCGTGTATTCCGTTCGCTTTGGATCAGCCGAATCAATGCCCAGGCACGTGCCAATGACATGACTTACAGTCAGTTCATTGCCGGTCTGAAGAAGGCCAATGTCCAGGTGGATCGCCGTGTCATGGCGGATCTGGCTGTGCATGACAAGCCGGCTTTTGCCGCGCTGGTCAACCGCGCCAAGGCAGGTCTGGGCCAGTAACAGGCACCGGATTCAATCTGGAGTGACAAGCAGGGCCGGCCTGGTGGTCCATGCGGGTAACTGAGCATTACTCACACCTGCATGGCCCACCGAATGCCGGCCTTTTTGTCTGTAAAGGAACGGGAAAATTCATGGCGGATACAGAATCCCTGTTGCAGCATGCTTTGCAGGAAGTCGAGCAGGCCGTTGATGAAAAGGCACTGGACCAGATCCGGGTCGCCTATCTGGGCAAGAAAGGTGAACTGACCGCGCTGCTCAAGGGGCTGGGCAAATTGCCGGCCGATGAGCGCCCGGCTGCCGGCGAGGCGATCAATCGGGCCAAGCAGCAGGTCCAGAAAGCCATCGAGGCAAGAAAGCAGCAACTGGTGCAGCAGGCGCTGACAGCAAAGCTGGCGGACGAGGCCCTGGATATCACGCTGCCCGGGCGACGGCAGAGCCCGGGTGGGCTGCATCCGGTCACCCGTACCATTGAGCGCATTCGCGAGATCTTTGCTGCTGCAGGGTATGCCGTCGCTGAAGGCCCCGAGATCGAAGACGATTACCATAACTTCGGCGCCCTGAACATCCCGGAACACCATCCCGCACGTGCCATGCACGATACCTTCTACATCGATCCCGGCGTGGTCCTGCGCACCCATACTTCGCCGGTCCAGGTGCGGGTGATGGAGCAGGGCGAGCCGCCTTTCCGCATGATCTGCCCGGGTCGTGTCTACCGCTGCGATTCGGATCTGACCCATACTCCGATGTTCCATCAGGTCGAAGGCCTGCTGGTGGACGAGGACGTCAGTTTTGCCGACCTCAAAGGCACACTGGAAGATTTCCTGCAGTCCTTCTTCGAAGAGGACCTGGCGGTCCGCTTCCGCCCCTCGTATTTCCCGTTCACGGAGCCCTCGGCCGAAGTCGACATGAGTTGTGTCATGTGCGGCGGTAAAGGCTGTCGGGTCTGCAGTCACACCGGTTGGTTGGAAGTGCTTGGCTGCGGCATGGTGCATCCGAAGGTGCTGGAATACTCGAACATCGATACCGAGCGTTATCGAGGCTTCGCCTTTGGCATGGGCGTGGAGCGCCTGGCCATGCTGCGCTACGGCGTCAACGATCTGAGGCTGTTCTTCGAAAACGACCTGCGTTTCCTGCGACAGTTCAACTGAAACACGGTTTTTCCCCGGGAGTCAGGATAGATGATTTTCAGCGAACAATGGTTGCGCGAGTGGATTGATCCGCCCGTCGATACCGAGACACTGGCCAGTCAGTTGACCATGGCCGGATTGGAAGTAGATGCCCATAATCCGGTGGCGGCCGATTTCCAGGGTGTGGTGGTGGCCGAAGTATTGAGCGTGGCGCCGCACCCCGATGCCGAGCGCCTCAGCGTCTGTGAGGTCAGTGACGGTGAAAACCGCTTTTCCATTGTCTGTGGTGCGCCCAATGTGCGGCAGTCACTGCGAGTGCCCCTGGCCCGGATAGGTGCTGATCTGCCGGGCGAGAGTGCCGACAAGCCGTTTCGTATCTGCAAGGCGAAACTGCGTGGTGTGGAATCACAAGGCATGCTCTGTTCCGCGGAGGAGCTGGGCATGGCCGAGAGTGCTGACGGGCTCATGGAATTGCCCGGGGACGCGCCGCTTGGTCAGGATCTGCGCCACTATCTCAAACTGGATGATCAGGCGATCGAGCTTGACCTGACCCCGAATCGGGGCGATTGCCTGGGCATTGCCGGTCTGGCCCGCGAAATCGGCGTGCTCAACCGTATGCCGGTTGCCGAGCCTGTCGTGCCTGCCGTTTCTCCAGTGATTGATGATCGTTTTCCGGTGCGTATTGAGGCGGAGGACGCCTGTCCGCGCTATCTGGGACGGATCATACGTAATATCGATCCTGCTGCCGTGACCCCGCTGTGGATGCAGGAGCGGCTGCGACGCAGTGGCCTGCGCAGTATCGATCCCCTGGTGGATGTCACCAACCATGTCCTGCTGGAGCTGGGGCAGCCCATGCATGCCTTTGACCTGGCACGGCTCGAGGATGGCATCGTGGTGCGTCATGCTCGCGATGGCGAGACTCTGCGCTTGCTGGATGGTCGTGATATCGAACTGCAGCAGGACAAGTTGGTGATCGCGGATGCCTCCGGCCCCGTGGCCCTGGCGGGCATCATGGGTGGCGAGTCGACATCGGTGACCGACGCCACGCGAGATGTGTTCCTCGAGTGCGCGTTCTTTGCGCCCCTGTCCATCGCCGGCAAGGCGCGTGAGTATGGCCTGCATACCGACTCTTCACACCGCTTCGAGCGTGGCGTGGACCCTGGGCTGCAACATCGTGCCATGGAACGGGCCACGGAGTTGTTGCTGGCGATTGCCGGCGGTGAACCCGGTCCGGTCAGTGAAAGCCTTGGCAATCTGCCGGTCCCGTCAGTGATTGCCCTGGCCTATGATAATGTCGAACGCCTGTTGGGTATTCGCATGGAGCCTGCCGAGATCCGGGATATCCTGGTCCGGCTCGGCCTGGAAGTGCTGGACGAGCAGGACAGTGGATTGAAACTGAAGGTGCCGGGCTTCCGTTTCGATCTGTCCATCGAGGCCGACCTGATCGAGGAATTGGCGCGGGTGTATGGCTATGATCGATTGCCGAGCAAGCGCAGTCCGGTCCGCCTGGCCCTGGGCCGTGAGGAAGAAACGGCGGCCCGACCAGCGTCCATCCGCCAGCACATGGTGAGCATGGGGTATCAGGAAGTCATCACCTACAGTTTTGTCGAGCCGGAGTTGCTGGCCAGGGTCAATCCGGAGCCCAAGCCGATTGCCTTGCAGAATCCGATCTCCAGTGACATGTCGGTGATGCGCACCAGTCTGTGGCCCGGTCTGCTGCGCAGCCTGGAATACAATCTCAATCGACAACAGTCACGTATGCGACTGTTCGAGATCGGGCAGGTATTCCTTCGCGAGCCGGAGGAAACCCTGCAGCCCACCCTGATAGCGGGATTGCTTTATGGCAGCCGCTGGCCGGAATCCTGGCACGCTGATCGGGACAGACTCGACTTCTTTGACCTGAAAGGGGATGTGGAGCAGTTGCTGTCCCAGGCCCGAGGTCTGGAGGCAGAAATCGAGTTTGATGTCATCGATCATCCGGCGCTGCATCCGGGGCAGTCAGCCAATCTGCTGCATCTGGGGCAGGTGGTTGGCAGGTTGGGTACCTTGCACCCGCATTTGCAGCGGACTTTCGATTTTCCTCAACCGGTTTATCTTTTCGAGTTCAATTATTCTTTGCTTGATAATGGTTTACTTCCATCGTTTGAAGTGATTTCAAGGTATCCGGAGGTCAGTCGTGATCTTGCCGTGGTGCTGGACGAGCAGGTGCCTGCGGCTGCCATTATGGCCGTGATTCGGGAAAATGCCGGTGAGTTCCTCGAAGATCTGAGAATATTCGATGTATATCAGGGGGATGCGCTGGGTGAAAAGAAAAAAAGTGTGGCTCTGGGCTTGACCTGGCGCCATCCTTCGCGCACTCTAGGCGATGATGACATCAATGCTGTTTTCAGTAGCTGTGTCAAAGGCCTGGAAGAGAAATTTGACGCAAAGTTAAGGAATTGACTATGGCAGGGGGCGCACTGACGAAAGCGGAAATGGCTGAGCGTCTGTTCGAGGAGCTCGGTGTCAACAAGCGGGAAGCCAAGGAGCTGGTGGAACAGTTCTTCGAGGAGATCCGCCTGGCACTGGAAAGCAATGAACAGGTCAAACTTTCCGGTTTTGGCAATTTTGATCTGCGGGACAAGAAGCAGCGTCCCGGACGCAATCCCAAGACGGGAGAAGAGATTCCCATCAAGGCACGCCGGGTGGTCACTTTCAGGCCCGGTCAGAAGCTCAAGTCACGAGTGGAGAAATATGCTGGAACCGGGCCACAATAATCAGCTGCCTCCGATACCGCCCAAGCGCTACTTCACCATTGGCGAAGTCGGTGAGCTCTGTCGCGTCAAACCCCATGTGCTGCGCTACTGGGAGCAGGAGTTTCCGCAACTCAAGCCGGTCAAGCGGCGGGGTAACCGGCGTTATTACCAGCGACAGGACGTCATCCTGATCCGCCAGATCAAATCCCTGCTTTATGAAGAAGGATTCACCATCGGTGGGGCGCGTCAGCGTCTGAGTGGAACCGGGGAGTTGCCCAAGCCGGCCATGGACACCACCCTGTTGAAGGACATCATCAGCGATATCGAGGATGTGATCAGGACGTTATGATCCTGCGATTGACAGCGCGATTCCTGAAAAGTTCCCCTTTTTCTTTACATCCTTCCCTGCCTTGTTATAGTCTTCATTCAGGCAGCTGATGAGTCATTATGCTGCCCGGACGATACAATAATAATCAGAATACGGAATAGGCCCGCCACAGGGGAGGTCCGGTTCAGCAGTTTTCTTCGGATCTGCCTCTCAAGCAGCGAGCTTGTCGCCTGTTTGTTGTCAGCGTCCGGAGTCATCAACCGTCCAACAAGAAATCCGTCGTTTATTGTATGACGTCCGACCTTACGGCCGGTACCGTCTAAATGTACAAGATTAGTCCTTGATCGGAATCGGCCTCGCTAATAACCAGAAGTACGAGGTCAATAATAAATGTCAGTACAAAAGATTCCACACCGGCGCAAGCTACTCTGCGCTGCAGTGTCCCTGTCTTTTCTACCCTTCGGTGGCGGTGCGCTAGCACAGCAGCCCGAAGTCGAGGAAGTGGTGGTAACGGGTTCTTTCATCCGTCGCACGGAAGGGGTCCGTGCTTCCTCGCCAATCACCCAGATTTCCGCTGAAGATCTTGCGGAAGAGGGTACTCCCAATATGGGGGACGTGATCCACAACCTGACTTTCAACCAGGGTTCAGCGGTCATCCAGAACTCCCTGATTGGTACATCCAGCTCTACCACGTCCATAAACCTGCGTGGTCTGGGCAGCGGCGCAACGCTGAACCTGGTCGATGGCATGCGTGTGATTGGCACCAACGTGAACACCTTCCTGCCGCAGATCGCGATTGAGAGAATGGATATCGTGACCGATGGTGCAGCTGCACTTTATGGATCCCAGGCCGTGGCGGGTGTGGTCAACATGGTGCCGCGTCAAAGCTATGACGGGGTCCGCGTTGAATATTACGCCCAGGGCGACGATCGCGGGGACTACAATGACCAGCAGGTCAGTGCCCTGGCCGGTACCGAATGGAATGGTATTGATATTGTGGTGGCGGGTGAATATCGTGAGAACGGCCGCCTGATGATGCGTGATCGACCCGATCAGATGAATGCGGGCCTGACCTCATCCAGCACGCCCAACCCGGGTCGGTACCTGGTACCACAGCGTGACGAGTTCGGTCAGCTTACCGGAGATACCTCCACCATTTCTGACCCGCACTGTGGTGGTACGCGTGAGGATCCGACCCAGCAGGGAAATAACCCCAATGGCTTCACTTTTGGTGGCCAGTGCTGGTATGACTTTGGTGAATTCTGGGATTATCGTGCCAAACAGGATCAGGGCGTGGCCTTTGCCAACGCCACCTATGATGTCAATCCCGGATTGACCGTATCGGGTCAATGGAATTATTACCAGCGCAAGACACAAAACCGTGGCTCCCCGTCCAACCCCGGTGGTCGTGTATCCGAGCTGCCAGGTATCCGCGGTGAGCACCCTGGTAACCCCTTCCCGGCGACTGATGCCAATGGCAACCAGCTTTTTGCACGCGACAGTAGCGGCGATGGCGTGCCGGATCGTGATGCCAGCGGTAATGTGATCCTGGATCCGAACGGAATTCCGTTCAATGAAGATGTGCGCTTCGCATCCTGGCGTCCCTGGGGCAAGCACGGCACCCTGCCGAGTCAGCTCGGTGATGACGGCGCAACCCATGGCAGTGGCCTGGTTACAGGCTGGCGTACCGCCTTCACAGCGGCGTTTGATGTGCCACGTGTGGATGGTTGGGAAGGTAATGCTTCCTATACTTATTCACGAACGACAAATAATAGCCGTGCCAACAACTTCAGCTTCGGTATGCTGGAGCAGGGCCTGACCTGTGATGTGGTCAATGACCGCGAAGCCTGTTTCAATCCATTCGTTTCACCGGATGGAGAGAACCTGAACACTCAGGCTGTTGCTGACTCAACCTATGTGCAGAACCGTGTCAACAATGTTGATACGCTGCAGACGCTGGATATCGTGCTCAATGGTGATCCGACCCTGGGTAATTTCCAGTTGCCGGGTGGCAGCATCGGCTCGGCAATCGGTTACCAGCGTCGTGAAGATCGCTTTGACGATACTCCGTCACTGCACAGTCTGACCGGTGACGTGTTCATTGGTACGCAGCTCTTCCCATTCAGTGACGGACGGGAAGTGGATGCCTTCTTTGGTGAGGTGGCACTGCCTGTGCTGAACAACCTGGAATTGCAGCTGGCTGTGCGAAATGAGAGCTACAGCACCGGGCAATCCTCCACCGACCCGAAATACGGTCTGGTGTATGTACCATTCGATCGGCTGACATTGCGTGCTAGTGCCGGTACGTCTTTCATCGCGCCCTCACTGAACCAGTTGAATGCGCCTGAATCCTGCGGCCTGACCAATGTGGCTGATCCGTTCACACCGTTCGCTGCTTTTACGGCGAACTGTTCGCGAGGCAATCCGAATCTGGTTCCGGAATCCGCCGATACGCTGAGCTTCGGCTTTGATGTGGACCTGATCGAAGGCATGAGCCTGTCCATCGACTGGAGCGAGACGGATTTCGAGGATCGTATTGTCACGTCAACCACCGAAGACGTGTTGGCCGCTGACTTCTTCCAGTTCCAGCAGGCGATGGGATGGGACTCCAGCGATATGCCTCCCCTGGAGATGGTTGCCCAGTGGGTAGCTGATCCGCGTTCTGATCCACGCATCGAGCGTAACCCGGACAACCTGGCGCAGATCGACCGCATCATCAGTGGTTCAAGCAACGCTTCGCAGATGCGGGTCCGGGCCACGGATATCAGTTGGAACTACATGTTCCCCTTCCGTGACCTGGGTACCTTCCGCTTCGGTCTGGACGCTACCTATGTAGACAGTTACACCTATCAGCTCTCTCCGGAGCGCGATGTGGTGGAAGCTGTGGGTAACCAGAACCATGGCACCGGCGCAGTACCGCCGATGCCTCGTTGGAAGGCCAACCTGCGCACGGCCTGGTCACGAGACCAGCACAGTGCAAATGCGACGGTACGTTATGTGGGTAGCATGAACTTTGATGCGAGCCCGTTCAGCTTCCAGCAGTTCCTGCCATTCAGTAACTACAGGACGGTGGAAGAACTGCGTGCCACAACGATCGTGGATGCAGCGTACAACTACCGCGATGTTCAGGCCTTTGGTGGCGAATTCCACTTCACCGTGGGTGCCCGGAACCTGTTCGACCGCTTGCCGCAGAAAGTCCCGATGCTGGGCGGTCTGGAGTCTAGACTCTATGATCCGACCGGTCGGATGCTCTACGCGCGCATCACCTACGAAATGTAATTCGCTTCGAATTGCAGAGACGTAGCTTGAAAAAAGGCGGCCCGACACAGCTCGGGCCGCCTTTTTCATGCCTGGTTGGCGAGGGCAATTTCCTGTTGCAACCGCTGGTGTGCAAAGTATAATGCCCGTCTGTTTCGGGGCGTAGCGCAGCCTGGTAGCGCACCACACTGGGGGTGTGGTGGTCGCAGGTTCAAATCCTGCCGCTCCGACCAAAAAGTAAAAAAGGGGACAGATTTTTTTTCCTTCGGAAAATAAATCTGTCCCCTTTTTTTGTCCTACCTGATCAGCCTGACTGGCAGTTCGGTATATCCTTTCACGAAGCTGGAGTAGATACGCCGGGGTTCCCCGGTCACCTCC
>PWQG01000203.1 GCA_003556835.1 Gammaproteobacteria bacterium | reverse complement strand
GGCGCGGCGGTCTATCCCCGGGAAGTGGTCAAGCGTTGCCTGCACAACAATGCGGCGGCCGTGATTTTTGCCCATAATCATCCTTCCGGTGTGGCCGAGCCAAGCCAGGCGGACCTTTCCATCACCCGGCGCCTGCAGCAGGCACTGAATACCATCGATGTGAGGGTACTTGATCATGTGGTGGTGGGGCGCGAAGAGGTGGTATCCTTCGCCGAGCGCGGCCTGATCTGACGCTCTGATTCCGGGGTCATTTACGGAATCGTTTGCCTTCCGGGTTGCTTTGCGGTTAAAATTCCGCCTCTTTTTTCCCGGAGCGCTGTTCGCGGATTGACCGGTCACTACACGGTTTCGATCAGGCCCTGGCGCAACAGAATATTCTACGAGGCAGAACAATGGCTAAGGTATGTATGGTAACCGGCAAGAAGCCGATTACGGGTAACAATGTATCCCACGCGAACAATCGCACCAGACGCCGTTTCTCCCCCAACATCCAGACCCACCGGTTTTGGGTGGAGTCCGAGAAGCGTTTTGTGAAACTGAAGCTTTCCACGCGTGGCATGCGCACCATCGACAAGAGAGGCATTGACGCAGTGCTGACGGACATCCGTTCGCGCGGCATCAAGGTCTGAGCATCGGGCGCTGACAGGCCCCGCGTATCAACGAACCGGAAACAGGCGGTAGACGGCAATGAGAGACAAGATCAAGCTGGTATCATCAGCCAAGACAGGTCATTACTACACGACCGACAAGAACAAGCGCAACATGCCGGACAAGATGGAGATCAAGAAGTTTGATCCCGTTGTGCGCAAGCATGTGATCTACAAGGAAGCCAAGATCAAGTGAGCAGGCGCCCTTTCGCGTCGCCCTTGTCTGAAGCAATACCTGAAAACACCGGCCGATCCGGGAATCGGCCGGTGTTTTCTTATGCAAAATCAGAAGCGGAGGCCTGCCGGCCTGTTGCAATCAGCTGACCCCGAAAAGCAGCGTCCCTGCTCTCCCCCCCCTTCCATCATGATCTTGGCTATGCACGCGCCTTGCTGAGTTGCTTTGAAAGCTTCTCCACTGCCCTGGCCAGCTTCGGATCCGATTCCATTTCTTTCCTCAGCTTGCCCACGGTCGTGGACACGGTGCCATAGCGCTTCAATTTGAACAGCTTGGCGATTGACTGCAGTGTGACTGCTGACAATTCCTGGCAAAGGTACATGGCCACCCAGCGGGGCACGTTCTTTGAGCCCGGGCCACGTGCCGCATTGTAGATGCTGTCCTCGGTCACCTTGAACTGCTTGGCCACGGCGCTGACAATCTGTTTGCAGCTGGGTCGCCATTTGGCATTGGCGCCGCGTGACACTCCGCGCGGTTTGGTGGCCGATCGCTTCTTGGCAGCCTTCTGACGGAACTTCTCGTCGCCCATGATCGAGGACAGGTTCTTGCGCCCGTAGAAGTGCGCCATCTCCTCGTCCAGGCCTTCCTTGAGGTATTCGGCGTACTTCTGGTAGCGCCGCGTGACCGGAGCGTCCAGTTGCGACAGCACTTGCTCGCGCACCAGCCAGGACGGGGGTTTCACCTTGTTGGCGTAGGCGGGAGCACTCGACCAGTCGTAATCGGTCGCCTTGCCCTTGCTCACTCCGAGGTGGATGTAGCGGGACAGGGGCAAAAGATACTTTTCTGGCTGGACCAGCACGGCTTTGTAGCGGCCCCGGAACAGGGAGCCCCGGGCCTTTTTCAGGCGCTGGTAATACTGTGTATACAGGCCATCGATCTGCCGCATGAACCGGCTCAGATTGCCTTCCGGTGTCTTCAGCAGCAGATGATACTCATTGGGAAGCAGGCAATAGGCATGCACTTCCACATTGAGCCGGGCGCAGGTCTCTTCCAGCGCGGTGAGGAAACACTCGTAGTACTTCGCGGAGGGAAATACGCGCTTTCCCTCCAGTCCGAAGTTCGAGACGTGGTAGCAGGCGTCGGGATACTCGATTCGTAAAGGTCTGGCCATTGGTTCCATCCCCTTTTATTCTGCAGTGCGTTATTTTTCGGTCCCGGAGGCGCCGGTGCTGCTCATTTGCCGGCTCTTCCTGACCATTCGGTTCTCTTGCGTACTGCTGAAGGCCATTTTCGGAGTTGTTGCGGCGGTATTAGAATGAGAAATGGCCCTTGTCGACAACATACGATATTCATGGTGTCGGTGCAATAGTACTCACTAACGATCCGGGCGCAATCGGGCAAATTCAGGGTTTCTCTGCGAGCACGATGGCCCGTTTGGGGGCGGGTAACCCTTCTATGGTACGGCCATGGTCAGCCGGATCGAGTCCATCCACCAGAGACTGGTAGGGCATCCAGCGGCTGCGTCGCTGTTCGGCCGGTAGTGTGACATTGATGTCCACTGTGCGCACATTGCGAAATCCGCAGCGCTGCAGCCAGCTTTCCGTGGTGGCCGCGGAAGGGATGAACCATACATTGCCCATTCTTCCGTAGCGTCCCTGAGGGGTCATGGTGTACCCCTCTGGTCCGTCCACCACCAGGGTTTCGAGCACCAGTTCGCCCCCGCTGCGCAGGCAGTCCTTCAACTCCAGCAGGTGATCGAAGGGCGAACGGCAATGGTAGAGCACGCCCATGGAGAACACCGTGTCAAAAACCGGGACCGGGAGTTTCAACTGCTCCAGCTTGCCCCGCATGAGAAACAGTGGCAACTGGCTGGTGAAGCGGCGCAACAGCCAGAACTGCATGAAATACAGCATATGCGGCTCCATGCCGATGACCAGTCGGGTACCTTCTTCGAGCATGCGATAGCAGTGATAGCCATTACCACAGCCGACATCCATGACCCGGCGCCCTTCCAGCGGCTCGATATGCGGCAGCAGGCGGTGCCACTTCAGATCCGAGCGCCATTCGGTGTCGAGGTCGATGCCGAACAAGGACCAGGGGCCCTTGCGCCAGGGGATGAAGGCATGCAGCGCCAGCTCGATCTGCTGACGCTGCATGGTGTCGAGCTCTTCCGCGCGGCCGATCTCGATGCGATCGCCGGGCCGGAAGTGTGCGGCGTCCAGGGCGGGCAGGGCCTCGATCATGGTTTTCCAGCGCGGCAGGTCCCCGTGGTTCATGGTCTCGAAGAACGCGTCCCGGGTCAGCGGCTCGAAAGCCTCCATTGCACCGCTGGGCAGGTGCTCTGCCAGAAGGCTGTAATCGAAAGTGGGGCGGAAAGCGGAGATGGACATGAGTCTATTTACAGGCCACCAGGGAAGCGAAGTTGAAACACTGAAACCAGACATCACTGGAGCGGAAACCGGCCTCCCGAAACCGCTGCTTGTGATCGTCTATGGTCTCGGGAACCAGCACGTTCTCCAGGGCCTGGCGCTTCTGGCTGATTTCCATCTCGGAATAGCCCTGTACTTTCTTGAACTGGTGGTACATGTCGATGAACAGCCTGTCCAGCGTGGTGTCGGGGAAGCGGATTTTCTCGGACAGGATGACAATGCCGCCGGGCCGCATGCCGTCATGAATACGCTGGACCAGGCCGCGGCGCTGCTTCTGTGGAATGAACTGCAGGGTGAAATTCAGCACGACCACCGAGGCGTTCGTGATGTCCACGTCCTGCAGGTCCCCGCACAGCAGCTCAATCCGTCCGGCCACGTCACGGTGTTCGGTCTCCAGACTGCGGCGGAAGCGTTCGATCATGGCCGGCGAATTGTCCACAGCGATGATCTGGTGGTCCAGATCGCCAATATGATGTGCCATGGCCAGGGTCGAGCCACCCAGCGAGCAGCCAAGGTCGTAGACGCGGGAGCCGGCCTGGCAGTAACGTTGCGCCAGCATGCCGGTCATCGACACGATGGTGGCATAACCGGGTACGGAGCGGCTGATCATGTCGGTGAACACGGCGGCCACGCGTTCGTCGAAGACGAAATCTCCGGGTGGCTGTTCACGGGCGTAGATGCTGTCGCGCTGCTGTTCGCTCATGCTGGGAAATACAGGTTGTGATCGGGGAAGTGCGGTATTATGCGGTATATGTCGAACGAATCAAAGTTGCCTGTGGACTACGCCCTGCGCCGGAGTCGTCGCAAGACCCTGGCGGTGCATGTGCGTAATCAGCAGGTCGAAGTGCGAGCGCCCCTGTTCGTGGCCGCCGGGGAGATACACGGCTTCCTGCTGAAGCATCTGGACTGGATACAGGGCAAGCTGCGGGAGCAGGCCCGTCAGGCCGATGAGGCCCTGGCCATCCGTGATGGTGGCCCCATATTCTACAAGGCCCGGGAATGCCATCTGGTGTTCCAGCGGCAGAGCCGTCCCGGCGTGTGGTTGCGCGGCAGGGAGCTGTGCATTGGGGGGCCGGATCTATCACCCGCCCGTGCCGAGCGGATATTCCGTGACTGGCTCAT
>PWQG01000434.1 GCA_003556835.1 Gammaproteobacteria bacterium | reverse complement strand
TCCTGATTCTGTTTCCGACCTGGATCATGGGTTTTTTCAGCGCAGAGCCGGGCGTGGTGGACAGCGGCATCCTGGCCCTGCGTATCCTCAGCTACGGCTTCATCTTCCTGGCCGTGGGCATAGTGGCGCTGCAGGCCTTCAATGGCGCCGGTGACACCATGACGCCCACCTGGATCAATGCCCTGTGTTTCTGGCTGCTCCAGATCCCGCTGGCCTGGACGCTGGCCACGTACCTGGGCATGGGACCTCACGGAGTGTACTGGGCCATCTTTGTGGCGGACATGAGTTTCAGCATCATGGCAACACTGGTATTCCTGCGGGGGCGCTGGAAGCTCAAATCGGTCTAGACGCGGATCTATGACCGTTCGGCATCCTTTGTTTCGGCGATGTCGTGCCGGGGTTGCCAACTACCCTCCCGGACCGCCGTTGCCGGGTCCACGACGCGATTGTAGACGTAGACCCAGGCATCGCCGTAGCAGGTGGGCAGGCGCAGGCGATCGTACATGCCAAGCTGCGGTGCCTCCGACTGGTAGTCCTCCAGGATGTCGACATGCCGCAACTGCGCCTCGGTCACGGCATAGATCTCCACCAGCACACCGGCGGAGGGCTCCAGCCGTGCGCCGGGATAAGGACCCAGGTCGTAGAGGGTGATCCCGTCCATCACATCCGTGCCCACATAGACGCTACCCTGCATCCAGTGGGCATTGTTCAGTCCGCGCTTGAGCGTGCCATAGACAGCCAGTAACTGCCGCTCTTCCCCAAGCTTCATTCATCCACCTCCGCAGGGAAAGCCTGTGTGGCCCAGCAACGATCTCTTCATGCCACTGTTCCTCGTTGATTTCCCACAAAACCCGTGTGATAGTTAAGGCAACTATAAAAACAACAATGAGGAGCCTACCACCATGCGGACCCTTCTGTGCAGTCTGGTCCTGTTGCTGTCACCGCTTGCCACGGCGGATATCCCGCGCATGGCAGACGGCAAACCCGACTTCAGCGGAATCTGGCAGACCATGAACAACGCCAACTGGAACATCGAACCCCAGAGCGCCGATCATGGCCCTGATCACCGTTTTGGCGCCATCGGTGCACTGCGTCCCAGCCTCGGCGTGGTGCAAGGCGGTCCCCTGCCCTATACCGAGGAAGCCCTTGCCCAGCGTGAAGCAAACCGCAAGGACTGGCTGGCCCTGGACCCGGTGGTGAAATGTTTCATGCCCGGCGTGCCCCGTGCCAACTACCTGCCCTTTCCGTTCCAGATCGTGCAATCCAGCGATCACATCGCCATGGCGTATGAATTTGCCAGCGCCATGCGTATTGTCTATATGGACCGGCCCGACTTCGAGGCCCCGGTCGACGCCTGGATGGGACACTCGCGCGGGCACTGGGAGGACGACACCCTGGTCATCCGGGTCACCGACCAGATGCCCTACACCTGGTTCGACCATGCCGGCAATTTCCACAGCGACGAACTGGAAGTGATCGAGCGCTACACCCTGGAGAGCGCCAACCTGATCCGCTACGAGGCGGAGATTCACGACGGCAAGACGTTCACCCGGCCCTGGACCATGCAGATGCCGCTGTACCGGCGCATGGAAGAAAATGCCCAGCTGCTCGAATTCAAATGTGTGGAGTTCGCGGAAGAACTCATCTACGGTTATCTCAGCCGCGACGCCGACCCGGATGTCGAACCGCCCCGTGGCATGCCATTCACGGTGCCAGCCCCTGGTACAGACCCCTGATCCAGGCCCCTGACACCGGACCCATGCGGAGACACTGACATGAAAACGATGATGCCGACCTCCCGTTCACTGCGCCACCTCATCTGTGGCGCCGCGCTGAGCTGCCTGGCGATGCCACTCAATGCCCAGACCGACGACAGCGACTGGCGTGTGCCGCGCACCCCGGACGGACAACCGGACCTGCAGGGTGTCTGGGCCAACAACGCCAGCACACCACTGGAGCGGCCCGAGTTTTTCGGGGACCGCGCCACACTGACCGAGGAAGAGTTTGCAGAGCTGCAACGCCAGGCCCAGGAGATCCTGGATGATGGCGGGGATGCCCTGTTCGGCGATGGCTTCCTCAATGCCGTGGTAAGTGGTGAAGTGCGCTCCTATGATCCCGCCACGGGCAATTACGACGCCGGCTGGATGGTCGATCGCGGCCTGGAGAACCGCACCTCTCTTATTATCGACCCGCCAAATGGTCGCCTGCCCGATCTGACCGAGGAAGGTCAGGCACGAATGCAGGCGCGAGCCGAGGAACGCCGACAACGCGATGATGCCTCCTATCTGGATCGCCCGATACAGGAACGCTGCATCACCTGGGGTATGCCCTATATCATGGCCGGCTACAACAGCTACTACCAGATAGTGCAGAGCGCCGACACCGTCGCCATCATCCAGGAGATGATCCACGATGTACGCATCATCCCGCTGGACGACAAACCCCATGTGGATGAGCGGGTGCGGCTCTGGCACGGCGATTCACGCGGCTACTGGGACGGTGACACCCTGGTGGTGGAAACCCGCAATTTCTCTCCCGAAAGCCAGTTCCGCGGCGCCGCCGAAAACCGGATATTCACCGAACGCTACACCCTGGTGGCGCCGGATGTCCTTGAATACGAATTCACCCTCGAGGACCCGACAACCTGGGAGCGCCCCTGGACCGCGGTCATCAACTACACCCGTGATGATGGCGAAATCTATGAGTACGCCTGCCACGAAGGCAACTACGCGCTGATGGGGATTCTGTCCGGGGCGAGGGCGGCCGAGATGGGACAGTAGAACGAGGTCCAGCGTCAAACCGGGCGCTGTGCCGGGGGAGACCGCTTGTGCCGATCCTGCGCCGCTTCTTCCCTGAAGCGGACTTTGTCAGGGCGCGTTCCGCTGCGAAGGGTCGCGGGTGAAGTCCTTGATGAGGCTATGCGGATCCTGTCTGTCGCGCTGCGCCTGTGTCGCCTCGGCCCACCAGAGCAGTTGCAGCAGGGCACGACCGAAATAACCCGCCCAGTGATCCGCATCCTGCCCTTTCTGCAGTTGCCCTTGCCCGTCAAGTATCTCCTGGGCTTTGGGCACATGGATCATGGCCGAAACCGGAAGACAGCCAAGCTCGGACAGAAAGCCGCGCATTGCCATGGCGGCCCGCGCTCCACCCCACTGTCCCGCTGAATAACTGACAATCACACTGGGCTTGTAGGCAAACAGGGAACTGCCGAAATGGTTGAGCAGATGGGCCAGGGCCGGGCTCATGGAGTGGTTGTACTCCGGACTGACCATGACATAACCATCCGCCGCTTTTATGCGATCCGCAAGATCATTCAGTGCGTCCGGCGCCTCACTGCGCCGGTATGAAAAATGCGGTTTGAATATTCCTGCGGTATCAAAATCCAGCGGGTCGATCAGTTCCACCTCATGCTCGTCGTGGTTGGTTTCAAAATGCCGCACGCAAGCCCTGGCGACTCGTTCACCGAGGCGTGCCGGTTCTGGTGGACTGCTGTCACGAACACTACCTAGAAAAACGAGAAACTTCATTGGCTCTCCTGTTGCGGAATCATACTGGTATCTCAGTCAGTCCGCCCTGTTCACATTCAGCGCAACAATTCTGCCATAGCTTGCGCATTGTCCGTGGCTTCGTCGGTCAGACCGCTCTTTACCCCACGACGGTTCGCGTCCGGTTGGTTCTGGCTCGCCTTCAGTTTGCCGGTCAGCCTGGTGATTTCTATCTCGACCCCGACAATGCCACGGAGCAACTTGTCGGTATACTCCTGCGGCGCATCATCCACCGACCAGGGTGCCGCACGTCCCGCTTCGTGGCGATCCGTCAGGTCTCGCACATGCCGGCTGAGCCAGGCGGCCTCCTCGATCACCCTCGCCCGACCTTCCACATGGACGGCCAGGTAATTCCAGGTGGGCACCACACGGCCGGTTTCCGCTTTGCTGGCATACCAGGAAGGGGAAACATAGGCATCCGGCCCCTGGAACACGGCCAGCACTGGAGCACCTTCTGCAATGCGTCGCCAGGCCGGATTGGCCCGGGCCAGATGGCATTGCAGGCGGGGCGATTCCGCAACAGCGCCCGGCTGCAGATAAAACGGAACATGATTGGCCTCAATGCCATCCGCATCCGAGATGATCAACAAACCAAAACCGTATTCGCGAATAGTCTGCAGTAGTTTCCCGGTGTCCGATTCCCGGAAATGCTCTGGTACATACATGCTCCCTCTCCCTTCATTCTGGCGGACTGCTCGTTCCGTGACATTCAAGATCTGATTTTCCGTCATCGCTTCCGTGCAGGCAACCGCCATGGAAATCCGGAGCTGCCCAGCAACAGCCCGGCAATGACCAGCAGGCAGCCGGCCCACTGCAAAAACGAAAGCGATTCCCCCAGCACCAGGCGTGCGGTCAGCAGACCGGTCACCG
>PWQG01000091.1 GCA_003556835.1 Gammaproteobacteria bacterium | reverse complement strand
TTCTCGCTTTAATCCTTGCCTGCAGGCACGTCATCCTGTGGTGTGTTGGGCACCCCCAGCCAAAACTGATTGAAGGCCTCCTGGGCCTCGTGCAACGCCTTTTTACGCTCTTCCAGACGCTCTCCCATGTCACCGATTTCCGCGCGCAGGGGCTCGATGTCCTCTCCCGCCGCCTTGGCCTTGCCGATATCCCTGGAGCGGACCTTGCGTTCGTTCTGCAGGCGTTCGGTTTCCTGCTGCAGTTCACGGCGCGACTGGTCCATGGCGTGGATCTGTTCCAGGTCCAGCGTGAATCCACGTTTCGCCAGTCTATCGGCCAGTGCCTCGGGGTCCGTTCTGAGTAATCGGGGGTCCAGCATAAGTCTCTTCCGCTTTGCGTTGTGATTGTTCGCTTGAGTGAGTCTGTTCTAGAGCGCCCGCATCAGGCCCATGCCGGCCCAGACACCCAGCAGGCAGAGCACCACACTGGCCAGGATGTAGGCCAGTGCTTGCAGGATATAACCGTATTGGAGCAACAACAGGGCATCCAGTGAAAAGGTCGAAAACGTGGTGAATGCCCCGACGAAGCCGACCACCAGCAAGGCCCGCATTTCCTGTGATAGCACAAAACGCTCAGTGATCAGGACAAAGAAAACGCCGATCAGGATGGAACCGAGGAGGTTGACCACCAGAGTACCCAGAGGGAAACGGCTTTCCGACAGGCCATCCACCAGGTTCATCAGACCAAATCGCGCCATGGCACCGACTGCACCACCGACTGCAATCCACAGATAATACAGCATAGTTCCTTCATTCCGGGTTGTTTTTGCGCCGCGGATTATACCGCTTTACGGGACTTTTTTGATCCTTCCCACGCAGATATTCGAGCTTTTCCGCGATTTTCTGCTCCAGGCCCCTGGGCACCGGATGGTAATAACGACGGTCCCGCAGCTCGGGCGGGAAATAGTTCTCGCCAGCGGCATAGGCTTCCTCTTCATCATGCGCATAGCGGTAGTCACCGCCATAGTCGAGCTCATCCATCAAGCGCGTGGGTGCATTGCGCAGATGTAGCGGTACTTCCACCGAACCCTGCTGTTGCAGATCGTCTCGCACGGCATTGAACGCCATATAGACGGCATTGCTTTTGGGTGCACAGGCCAGGTAAATCACAGCCTGGGCCAACGCCAGTTCACCTTCCGGGCTGCCCAGCCTGTCCATGGCGTCCCAGGCGGACAGCGCAATCGACAGCGCACGCGGATCTGCATTGCCAATATCCTCACTGGCCATCCTCAACAGGCGTCGGGCGATATAGACCGGATCGCAGCCACCGTCCAGCATGCGCATCAACCAGTACAGGGCTGCGTCCGGCGCCGTGCCGCGCACCGCCTTGTGCAGCGCCGAGATCTGCTCGTAGAAGCTGTCTCCGCCCTTGTCAAAACGCCGGCTGCTGCCACCCAGCACCTGCGTCAGGGCTGCTTCACTGACCGTCCGACCCCGTTCCGTGCCTACTTCCGCCAGTTCCGCCGCCAGTTCCAGGAAATTCAGGGCCCGCCGGGCGTCACCATCGGCGGCACGGGCCATCTGGCGCAGGGCTTCTTCTTCAATCCGCAGTTCTTCGCCGGCCAGTCCGCGCTCGTTGTCCTCTAGCGCCTGACGCAGAATCTGCAACAGGGCATCTTCATCCAGGCTCTTGAGCGCGTAGACCCGCGCCCGCGACAGCAGTGCATTGTTCAGTTCAAAAGAAGGGTTCTCGGTGGTGGCGCCGATGAAAATGATGGTGCCATCCTCAACATGGGGCAGAAATGCATCCTGCTGGGCTTTATTGAAGCGATGCACTTCGTCCACGAACAGGATACAGGGGCGGTTCTGTGCAGCCCGCACCGAGCGGGCACGCTCCACTGCCGCCCGGATGTCCTTGACTCCGCCGAGCACGGCGGAAAGGCGCTCGATATGGGCATCACAGGCCGCTGCGATGATATTGGCCAGGGTGGTCTTGCCGGTGCCGGGTGGCCCCCAGAAAATCATCGAATGGGGATGGCCTTTCTCCACCGCTTCACGCAAGGGGCGGCCCGGCCCGAGCACATGCGACTGACCGATGAAATCATCCAGCTTGCGCGGGCGCATGCGGGCAGCCAGGGGACCTTGTTCGATGCCGGGACCGTGTTCCGGCGATTGCCCTTCGGGCCGCTTCTGCTCATGCGGCGGCAGCCCTTCAAGACTGCCCTGTTTCATGAGGCCTGACTGCGGTTGTCGATAACTTCCAGGTCCTCGTCGTCCGGCATGTCAAACTGGAAATGCCGGTCGTCGATTTTTTCATCGACACGGGCGTTGCGGAACTGCCATACCGTCTGCTGCCCGTTGCTGTGGGCGATCTGGATCGAGGCCAGCACACTGTCCTCAAAGTACAGGCTGAGCTGCACATAGGTGCTGACCGGGTCGTGCGGCACCAGGACGAATTCCTGTTGCCGCGCACTGGACGCGTCGTGTCGGGCCACATCGTATTCTTCGGTCAGGGCCTCGGTCTGCCCGCCCAAGAGGCGGGCTGCCAGTGCCGACTCGGCCGCATCCCAATCATCGATGGTCAACTGCCAGAGATCAGGTTCGTAATGCCAGAGGGATTCACCGTCCGTGACGATCAGTTCCGGCCATGGCTCGAGGGTCTCCCAGTAGAAGCCGTCGGGGCGTTTGAGCAGGAAACGGATGTCACTCTCTTCCAGCACCCCGCCGTCTGCCTCGACAATGATCTGCCGGACATCGGCCTGGAACGTGTCAAAACCCTCCAGCAGTTGTTGCAGCTGCTGCCAGGCCGGCCCGAATACAACCCGCTCCGCGGCGCTGTCCTGCGCCAAGGCACTGCCGGCCTGGATCAAGGCCAGGGTCAGGAACAGGGGGACTAGCAGCGCTTTCAGTGATTTAATAGGCTTCCATTGTGCTGGGCCGGGAGCCAGTGAGCTCCGGGTCTGGTGCTTCAGTCGCGCGGCGGTGGCGGAGCGAGTACTTCGCGGGAGCCATTGCCCCCCATTTCCGAAACCACGCCGGCCGCTTCCATGGATTCGATCATGCGTGCAGCCCGATTGTACCCGATGCGTAGTTTGCGCTGCACGGCCGATATCGAGGCTTTACGTGATTCGGTGACAAAGGCCACGGCTTCGTCATACAGCTCGTCGCCTTCCTCACCATCGCTGTCAAAACCACCACCCATGCCGTTATCCCCGCCATCGGAACCTGCGGTGATGGCTTCAATATACGCCGGCTGGCCACGGGCTTTCCAGTCCGCGACCACCCGATGCACTTCCTCATCACTGACAAAGGCCCCATGCACCCGTTTGGGCAGGCCGCCACCCGGCGGCAGGAACAGCATGTCACCGTGTCCGAGCAGTTGTTCCGCCCCGCCCTCACCCAGGATGGTGCGGGAGTCGACCTTGGACTGGACCATGAAGGAGAGCCGGGTTGGGATGTTCGCCTTGATCAGTCCGGTCAGCACATCCACCGAAGGCCGCTGGGTGGCCAGGATCAGGTGGATGCCGGCGGCGCGCGCTTTCTGCGCAATACGGGCAATCAGCTCTTCCACCTTCTTGCCCACCACCATCATCATGTCGGCCAGCTCATCGACCACCACCACGATATTGGGCAGGGGTTCGAGTTCCGGTGCTTCCTGATCATCCTGCAACTGCGTCGGATCGGGGCGCCAGATCGGATCCATGATGGGATTACCACTCTTGGCGGCTTCGGACACCTTGCGGTTGAAGCCGGCCAGGTTGCGCACGCCCAAAGCCGACATCAGTTTGTAACGACGCTCCATCTCGGCCACACACCAGCGCAGGCCATTGGCCGCATCTTTCATATCCGTGATCACCGGCGTGAGCAGATGCGGGATATCGTCATAGACCGACAACTCCAGCATCTTGGGATCGATCATGATCATGCGGACCTGTTCCGGTGGAGACTTGAACAGGAGACTGAGAATCATGGCATTGATGCCCACCGATTTGCCCGAACCGGTGGTGCCGGCCACCAGCAGGTGGGGCATCTTGCCCAGGTCCACGATCACCGGTTTGCCGACAATATCGTGCCCCAGCGCCATGCTCAGTGGCGAACCGGCCTTGTCGAATTCGGCGGAAGCAAGCACCTGGGAGAGGAAAATCATCTCCCGGTTTTCATTGGGAATCTCAATGCCGATTACGGTTTTTCCAGGAATCACTTCCACCACCCGCACACTGACCACGGCCAGTGAACGGGCAAGATCACGGCCCAGCGCAGTGATGCGGCTGGCCTTGATGCCCGGTGCCGGCTGCACTTCAAAGCGTGTAATCACGGGCCCCGGATTGACAGCGGTTACTTCAACCTCGATGCCAAAGTCCTTCAGTTTCAGTTCCAGCAGGCGCGACATCGCTTCTAGCGAATCGGTGGAGAAGCCCTTTTTGTCTCCCGATTTCTGTTCATCCAACAGGCTGATGGCTGGCAGTTCGCCGGTGGCTTTTGACTCGAAGAGTTTGC
>PWQG01000218.1 GCA_003556835.1 Gammaproteobacteria bacterium | reverse complement strand
TGTGGTGTCGATCTTGATCGGCAGACGTTTGCCTTCGGTATCGTTGTCATTGTTCATGGGGCTGGCCTCCGGATTGGATTGCTTGCAGGCATTTCACTGTAGCAACAAAGGTTTCCATCCGACAAGAAATACGGAAAGCCTGGCGGGCCAGGCGGTCCACCCGTTCAGAAGTAACTCTCGAAACCATTGAGCAGCATCTGTACGGAAATGGAAATCAGGATCATGCCCATCAGACGCTCGATGGCCTTGAGACCCCGCGAGCCAAGCACATTGTAGAATTGCTGGGACAGCATCAGGATCACGGCGGAAAGCAGCCAGGCAGCACCCAGGGCGATCAACCAGTCAACCCTGCGCCCGGGCCCTGTTTCGGCCAGCAACACCAGCGTAGCCAATACAGAAGGTCCCGCGATCAAGGGCATGGCAAGCGGAACAATCAGCGGTTCATCATCACTTTCGTCATCCCCCATGACACCACCGCGTGAAGGAAAGATCATGCGGATGGCAATGATCATCAGCACCAGGCCACCGCCGATGGACATCGCCTCACGGGAAAGATCCAGGGTGCGCAATATCGACGGCCCCATGAACAGGAACAGGAGCATCAAGGCAAGGGCGATCAGCAGCTCACGGACCAGCACCAGACGCCGCCGTGCGGGATCCACCCGCGAGAGAATGTTGAGGAAAATGGGAATATTCCCCAGGGGATCAATGATCAGAAACAGCGTGACCGCCGCAGCGAAAGTGTCCATTTGATTGCTCCTGCCGCCTGTCCTGGCGCACCACAAAAAAAGCCCGCTGTCACGAGTGACAGCGGGCTTTCCGGTTTCGTTCCCGGGACACCTCAGGGGCGCCCGGGAAGCGCATGGAGGCAATGCCTCGGTGGATTGCCTCAGTAAGGCAGTGCCATGGCACTCAGTGTGCTGCCAGTCTGCAGAATGACATACTGACGGCCGTTGTGCATGTAGTTCATCATGCCGTAACGGCTGGTGTCAGGCACTTCCACCTTGCCCAGAGTCTCGCCGGTCATCTTGTCGACCGCGAACAGGGCAGGCGTGTCATCCGCCATTGTGTTGGCATACATCAACATGGTTGGTGTGACCGTCATCGGCGCCACGGTACCGGTACCGGTTTCACCGATGTCGATGCCTTCCAGGGCCGGATGGTTGCGGAAGCGATCAGGCGTTTCGCCGACCGGGATATACCACAGGTGCTCACCCGTGTTCATGTCGATCGCAGTGATGCGGCTGAACGGCGGCTTGAACAGGGGCAGACCTTGCGGGCCGCGAACGAAGGCACCACGCAGTGCCGCGTAATCGGCAAAGGTTTCACCCGTCGGCAGGTCGAGCATGGCGTCGCGCTCTTCGGCCGGCGCGATGATGCGCGAAGTACAGCCCTTGCGTGAGGTCACATAGAGGATGCCATTGACCGGATCGGCGGCAGCCGGACCGTCAATGTTCACACCACCGATGTCGCCCGGACACCACAGTGCACCCACCTTGCCCAGATCGTTGTCACGATGCAGCGGCGGATTGAACAGCGGGCCGATCTCGTAGTCGGAGATTGCCGCAATGGCCTGCTCACGCAGCTCGGGCGTGAAGTCGATCAGGTCATCATGGGTCAGGCCCTGCATGTCGTACGGGGCAGGCTTGGTCGGGAACGGCTGCACTGGTGACAGGTTTTCACCCGGGATACGAGATTCCGGCACTTCACGATATTCGAAGGGCCAGATTGGCTCGCCGGTGAGGCGGTTGAAGGCGTAAGCAAATGCCTGCTTGGTCACCTGGACCAGCGCCGGAATCTCTTCACCGTCCACCGTCACATCCAGCAGGACCGGTGCAGTCGGAGTGTCGTAGTTCCAAACGTCCTTGCGCACCAGCTGGTAGTGCCAGACACGCTCACCTGTCGCAACATCCAATGCCACGACACTGGTGCCGTAGAGACCGTCACCGTCCATGTGCGTGCGCACGAAGTCCAGTGTTGGCGGATTGGTCGGGATGTAGACAATGCCGTTCTCGGCATCAGCTGACATCGGCGCCCAGGAAGACACTTCACCGGTGAACTCACGCGGGTTATCGGTATTTTCCCAGGTGTCGGCACCGAACTCGTCCGGACCAGGAATTATATTGAAGATCCACTCGCGCTCACCGGTGGCTGCGTTCAAACCAATGATGTCACCCGGGATGTTCTCGATGCGGGTCTGGTTGTAGCCCTGTTCGGCAGAGTTACCGGCGATAACAACGCCGTTTACCACGATCGGTGGTGAAGAAGACGTGATGTAACCTTCTTCCAGCGGAATGCCGTAATAGGGGTCGAACTCATAGCCATTGTGCTCGGCCAGGATCTTCTGCAGATCCACGACACCGGTTTCCGGGAAGCCCTGGACGCCCACCGGGCCACCAAAACCTTCCAGTGGAGCACCGGTTTGGGCATCCAGTGCGGTCAGGAAGAATGCCGGGCTGATCATGTAGATCACATCGCGGCCATCAACCTGTCCCCAGCCGACACCTTTCCCGTAATCCTTCCGCATGGAGTATTCGTGGCGGAATGTGTGCGGTTCGCGATAGGACCAGATCGTCTCGCCGGTTTCCGGATCAATGGCAATCACGTGGCGGCGATCACCGGCAACGGTATACAGTGTGCCGTTGATGTAGCTTGGCGTGGAGCGGCCACTGGATGCCTGGAAGCTTGCGCCATCCCAGATCCAGGCAACTTCCAGCTCTTCGAAATTCTCGGGTGTGATCTGCGCCGCTTCCGTATAACGGGTGTGGGCATAATCGGAACCCAGGGTCGCCCATTCGACGGTATCGTCGGTCACGGTATTCTGGGCGGCAGCCAGTCCGGAAACCGCCATGCCCAGACCCAGGGTCATAGCACCCAGGCTCTTGCGCACGACGCTCCCCTGCGGCCTGTCGGCCGTCATCGTTGTCGTTGTCTTCACTAAACACACTCCTCAGTATTACGGAAATCACCGACCATCAGTGATTTCGGATTGTTCTTCTTGTCTCGGGTTGTTACCTCAAGGCTGACATGGCCCGGACTCTGTCCAGGCTCCCTGTTTTGTACAATAATCCCTGTCACAAAGCCTTTCATGGATGATACAGAGCGGCTCAATCAGAGACATTTCCGCACGCATCACAACACCCCAAGAATACCGCAGCAGACCCGGCAAGTCCATAAAGCCGCGGCGTGGCATTCGTGGCATCATGGGCACCTTGATTTCACACTGCAGCAGGATTCCGCACAATGAACGCCGACACCCCATCCGATGTCTATCTCAAGCTCCGGCACCTTGAAGCCGAAGATTACCCGCAGCTGGCCGAACTGATGGACACGGTCTATCCGGACATTGGTGGTGCCTGGCCGGAAAGCTCGATCCGCAAGCTTCTGGAGGAGTTTCCCGAAGGCCAGATTGCTATCGAAGACAATGACAAACTGGTGGCAGCAGCCCTGACCGTGCGCTGCGACTATGACCGATTCAGCCGACAGCACACCTATGAAGACCTGATCGGACGGCGCGAACAGATCGTGCACTTCGACGAAGGCGATGCGCTCTACGGCATGGACCTCTTCGTTCACCCCGACTACCGGGACCTGCGCCTGGGGCGCCGCCTCTACGATGCGCGCAAGGATCTTTGCCGCCAGCTCAACCTCCGCGCCCTGCTGGCCGGCGGACGCATCACCAGCTACCACCGGCATTCGGCCGACATGTCTCCGGCCGAATACATCGAAGCCGTCGACCGCAAGGAGGTCCATGACCCCATTCTCAGCTTCCAATTGGCCAACGACTTCGAGGTCAAACGACTGCTCAAGGGCTACATGCCCGAAGACGAGAAGTCCGAGGGTTACGCGACCCTGCTGGAATGGAACAACATCCTCTACGAGCCGGAGGTGGGTCAACTCTCAGAGCGGCGCAAGAGCGTGGTCCGCGTGGGCATCCTCCAGTGGCAGATGCGCCTGACCAACTCCTTCGACACCTGGGTCAATCAGGTCGAGTACTTTGTTGACACCATGGCGGACTACAAAGCCGATTTTGTCCTGTTTCCCGAGTTCTTCAATGCGCCCCTGATGGGCCTGGGTGACCAGAAAAACCAGTTCGAGGCCATCCGCTTCCTTGCCACCTTCGCCGAGCGCAGCGTGGAGGCCCTGAGCGAGTTTGCCATCACCTACAATATCAACATCATCGCCGGCAGCATCCCCGAGCTCGAGGGTGACGTGCTGTACAACAAGGCCTACCTCTGCCGCCGGGACGGCACCGTCGAATCACAGAGCAAGCTGCATATCACGCCGCACGAGCGGCGGGACTGGGTGATCGAGGGCGGCGACGACCTGCGCGTATTCGACACTGATGCCGGCCGTATCGGTATCCTGATCTGCTATGACGTCGAATTCCCGGAACTCTCCCGCCTGCTGGCACGCGACGGCATGGACATCCTCTTCGTTCCATTCTGGACGGACACCAAGAACGGCTTCCTGCGTGTGCAGCGCTGTGCCCAGGCCCGGGCTGTGGAAAACGAATGTTATGTGGCCAT
>PWQG01000254.1 GCA_003556835.1 Gammaproteobacteria bacterium | reverse complement strand
CTCGACGGGGACCTCGACGTCACGTCCGTCCCAGCGCCGAAACGACACGGCCTCGAGCCCGACGATGTCGTGCACGCGTAGCCGCACCTCGACCTCCGTTTCGTTGACCAGGAACGGAACCGCGAGATTGTCGCGCGCCTCCCGGCGCCGGTCGCGGCGCACGTCTCTCGGGCGGGTGAAGCGAACCCGCGGCGCCATCCGGTCGATGCGCGTCTCGAAGACGGTGTCGTGAGTGCCCTCGGCGTGCACAAGCTCGATCTCGAAGCGTGTCTCCAGCTCAAAGACGATCTGGATCATCTTCATCGAATCCATGCGCAGGTCGCGCAATGGCATGTCGAGGGTCACGGGCAGGTCTTCCGGTGGTGCGCAACACTCATGTACCAGTTCTAACAGATAATGACTTTCTTCCATGGTGACCCTCCCTGGTCTTCATTTCACAATTAATCAGAGCTTCCTCAAACGGACTGAGGTCGTACAAAATAGCTCGGCATGGCCGCCAGGTACCGCCATTGTTCCGGGTGTCGTTCCAGTTCGGCCTGGAGGTGATCCACAAGACGCTGGGTTACGCGCTGTACGGCGGTTGCAAAGTTTTCTCCGGGCAATACCCGCGCATCCACGAAAGGCTCCAGGCGTACCCGATTGCGGCTGCCGTCATGCCAGCAGACCACGGGCATCAAAGGAGTGCCAGTGGCGATGGCCAGACCGGGTGCGGCGTTGCTGAACCAGGCGCGCCGGGAAAGAAATTCGACTTCACAACTGGCCCCCCAATCGGCGCTCAGGTCGCAGAACGTGAGCAGGGCTATCCGGGATTCGAGCAGACGTCGGCGCAGAAACAGAGGCTCGGCCTCCTGACTCGGCACTGTTTCGGCGAATGACATGCCGGTCTGTTCACAGATCCTGCGTTGATTGTGCTGGCTGGCCGGGCTGCCCGCTTCCATGCGGATCACCAGGCGCTTGCGATCCATTGGCTGGCAGGCTGAGAGTCGGGGCAGACAGTGCACATAATCCCCGAGATGGTAGGCTGCCAGGATCACCGAACCCGGATGATCCGACAGCAGCGCCATCACTTCAGGCTCATTATCGAGTCGCACCGCTTCCTGGTAACGATAGACTTCGCGGGTGCCACGCCAACGGTGCCTGCGCTCTTCCAACAATCGCAAGCCCGCCTGATGTCGCTGCAGTATTCGACGACAATGGGATTCGGGCTCATGCAGCAATATGGACAGCAGCGCGACCAGCTCCGTCCCGTATGCTCCCCCACGACAGATCAGTGTTTCGGCCCGACAAAGCAGACGCAACAGACGATAACGTTCCTGATCCTGCGTGTCGCACCAGAATACGTCCCGCACACGTTCGAGCTGCCGCGACAAACAGGCTTGCAACCAGCGCTCAGACGACACAACCCTGCTCCCTGTCAGACAGCTGCACGCGGGTGCAATCATTGAATCGTCCAGCCTCCAGCATGGCCAGACAGCGGGAGCGCTGCAGCTTTCCGCTGCTGGTCCGGCCCAGGCTTCCCGGATGCAGGACCCGTAGCTCTGCGGCCCGTATCCGGAACTGATGCAATAGCTGATCATGCGCGCAATGCAACAGACTCAAGGCGCGTGAGCGCGGCAGACGGGCTTCGATCAATACCACCAGTCCACCGTCACTGCAGCCCGGCTCCGGTAGACAAAGCACACGCCTCATCCCGCGTTGGCCCAGAGCAGAGTACAGGCATTGCTCCATGTCCCCAGCGTGGAAACTCGCACCCCTCAGCTTCAGGCGGTCCGGTTTCCTGCCGGTCACGTACAGCTCTCCATTGCTCAGAAACCCGGTATCTCCCGTGCGAAGAACCGGGCGCCCGGAGGGCTCCGGCACCATGGACGCGACACTGATTGAGGGGGAGTGAAGCAGGATCTCGCCATGAGCGACCGGAGCCCCATGTTCGTTCTGCTGATCTGCTTCGAGGCCTGAAAAGCCGAGTGACACCTCCGCAGATGGCGAACCCACACTGACGTGTTCAACGTCATTTGCGTGAACCGTATTCAGCCCGAATCGCCCACAAACATACAAGGTCGACTCGGCCATGCCATAGCAGGGAAACAGGTTTCCGTCAGCGAGCCCGGAATCCCGGAGCCGAGCATGAAAACCTCGCATGGTATCCGGATTGATTCGCTCCGCCCCACTGTAGCAGACCCGCCAGTGTCGCAGATCCAGCGCTTCAGCTTTGTCCTCTGTCAGGGTATTCAGGCACAGGCGAAAAGCGAATTCCGGCGCACCGGAAATGGTCGCACGATAGCGGCTGATGGCTTCCAGCCACCGCCATGGCCTGGCGGAAAACTGACGTGCCGACATGAAAATCGATGGGTATCGGGCATACATGGGTAGAAATACATGACCGATCAATCCCATATCGTGATGGAATGGCAGCCATGAAAGGGCGACATCATCGGACCGGATTTGCATATCCCGGACGATGGCGGCCAGGTTGGCAAGTATATTGGTATGGCTCAGCAGAATCGGTTTCGCTACAGCCGTGGTACCAGAGCTCATCTGTATCAGTGCCACCTCGGATGCCGATCGGCGTGGGTGGCGCCAGGTATTCGCGCGGCCCAACGTCTCGGCGTCCTCAAGGGTGAACACCGGATAGGCCTGGCCCTGCATGGGCAATCTTTCGACCAAACGCTTCGGCCCCAGGATACCGTGGACCCGCAAAGCACCCAGAGTGCCCATCCACTGGCCAGCAGACGCCGCCGTCGGAACCGGAATGGTTACCGGAACAAGACCCGCCAGGAGTGCAGAAAAAAGCGCCAGAATATAATCCGGCTCTTGCTCGCTGAACAGCAGTACCCGACTGCCCGCGGGAAACTGGCGCTGCCAATACGAGGCCAGAACCTTACTCCGGGTATGCAGGTCTGCCGCCGTGAGCCGCGCCCGAATTTCCAGGGAGCGGTCCAGAAAGGAATACAACAGCAGATCGTCACGAGTCCATATCCCGTCAATCAGCTCTACCAGGGTATTCGCTTTCACAGTGCCGACTCCCCTGGCACGGCAAGTCCCCGCAACTGAAGCAGGCAACGGCCTCGGGGACCCAGCAAGTCCAACTGGCGCAGGGACCGCAACAAGGAGGGAAGCACTAGGGAACCACGGGCCCGTAACACCATTTGTCGCCGCAGATGCCCACGCAATTCGGTGGCCGGCCAGGAATATTCCCGGACAAGATCCTGTAGCGGACCGGTATCAGCAATCAGATCGAATACCGTGCGCAGGACGAAACAACCCAGGTCATCGCGCTCTTCATCTGTCCGGTCCCTCAGAATATGGTGCAGGTGACGGATACCGAAACTGACATGTCGCGCCTCGTCCTGCCGGATCCTCTGCAAAGCCTGGCGCAACACGGGTACTTGGCTGCTCTGCATCAGGTCGGAGAAACGCCCCAGGGCCAGACTCTCCACCACAAGCTGGCAGATGAGCAAGCGTGTTTCCATATCACAATCTTCATCGCGACAACGTGCCAACAGGGTTCCAAGGCGCCGTCCAATCGGTACCGGAGCAGTCCCGAGCTGCTGCAGATAGCGCTGGAAAAACTCGCTGTGCCTGGCCTCATCGAACAACTGACTACACAGAAAGTGGCGACTCTCCCCCTGCGGCATATCCCGCAGCAGCAGGCTGCAGGCAATCATTGCCGCTTCCTCCCCATGGTAGAGCTCACTGACCTCCAGCACGTGCTGCCGCCAGGCGATACGCTGTCGTTCGCTGGCGGGCAAGCAGTCATGTCGGGGATAACCGGAGAAACAGCTTTTCGTTTCGGGAAAGGGCCATTCCGGAAGAGAAGAGTCCAATGGCCATTCAATATCAGTACTTACATTCCAGCTTCTTCGTTTCGCCAGTTCATACAATCGCCTGCTGCTGGCGAAATCTTCCGCAGGCCTGGTCGCGAGCGCTTCCATGCGCACCTCCACCGTGTCTCCATGACTGTATCAAAATTCTAGAAGACAATCGGCAGATCCGCCAGTCGAGGTCGCGTCGCAGGGATTCGTCATTGCCCGTTTGCAGGGGACCCGGCCTACTGACTCTCGGAGTGATAGGAAAGGCCGCAGTGCTGACAACTGCTGGTGAAGGGGTTGAGGAAGTACTTGCGGACAAAGAACTGCTCGCCGCAGGATGGGCAACGCTTGACCGAGGCATTGATGCCAAAGACCGCGTAAATGATCATGTAGAGAATCATGTACAGGGTGATGTCATTACCCTGGTTCAACAATGCGGTGATGGCCCATGCATACACCGGGAAAGTCAGGAAGCAGACCAGCAGGCGCATACGGGATCTGCGGATGACGGAAAGGCTGTTGCCCTGGCCGGAAGGCTCTTTCTGCGATGAGTGACTCATAAACCTCTGATCCTGAATAACTTCTGGCCATCCCGCCCGGACCACACCAGTGATGGCGTAAACCTGTCGCTGGCTGGCGCCACCAGCTCAACTTTATCATGAACCCTCGGCTCATGCATTACGGGCCGTGAAGGCGAGTACCCCGGAGAGGTGATCGACCCCGCTG
>PWQG01000068.1 GCA_003556835.1 Gammaproteobacteria bacterium | reverse complement strand
TTCAGCCACTTTCTCGATCTCGACACCACCTTCAGTGGAGGCCATGAAGACAATCCGGCGGGTACCGCGATCGACCACGGCGCCCAGGTACAGTTCGGAGGCAATATCAGTGCAGCTTTCCACCAGGATCTTGCGTACCGGCTGGCCATTGGCGTCAGTCTGGTAGGTCACCAGATTCTTGCCAATCCACTGGTCAGCAAAGGCGCGGATCTCATCGGCGCTGGACACCAGCTTCACCCCGCCGGCCTTGCCGCGGCCGCCGGCATGCACCTGGGCCTTGACGACCCACTTGTCGCCGCCGATTTTTTCGGCAGCCTGGACCGCCTCGTCAGCCGAGTCCACAGCGTGACCGCTGGAGACCGGCAGGCCGTATTCAGCGAACAGCTGCTTCGCCTGATATTCGTGTAGATTCATACTCCGTTCACCATAGTTTCTTGATAGATATTTGATTGATAGCTGCTTGATTGATATCCGCCAGATTCACATCGTCAGCGCTTCTTGCGATTGACCGCGTGGATGGCGTGTCCGTTGGCCGCCAATGCTGCCTCGTGCACCGCCTCGGACAGGGTCGGATGCGAGAACATGGTCAGTCCCAGGTCTTCCGCACTGGAACTGAACTCCATGGCAATGGCCACCTGCTGCACCAGATCAGCAGCACTCGGGCCGACGATGTGGCAACCCAGGATGCGATCGGATTTGGCATCCACCACCATCTTGACCATACCGTCCTTGTCATTGGCGGCCAGGGCGCGACCATTGACGGCGAAGGGGAAGGTACCGATGTTGAATTCCACGCCCTCTTCCTTCAGTTCCTGTTCGGTCTTGCCGACCCAGGCAATCTCGGGATGGGTATAGATGACAAATGGCACCAGATCATAATTGACCTGTGTCTTCTTGCCGGCGATCCGGTCGGCGACCATGACGCCCTCTTCCATGCCCTTGTGCGCCAGCATGGGACCCCGAACCACGTCACCCGCGGCCCAGACATTCTTGACCTTGGTGGCACAAGTGTCGTCTACCTTGATGAAACCACGATCATCGAGTTCAACACCACTATCATCGCTGAGCAGCCCCTCAGTCACTGGCCTGCGACCCACGGCGACGATCAACTTGTCGAAGGTCATTTCCTGATCGCCGTCCTTGTCCTCGTAGGTCACCTTGACGGTCTTGTTCTTGCCCTTGCTCACCTTGCTGCCAGTCACCTTGGCGCCCAGGCGGATATCCAGCCCCTGCTTGCGAAGAATCTTCTCCGACTCTTTGGCGATCTGCTTGTCGACCGCCGGCAGGAACTCATCCATGGCTTCCAGCACGGTGACCTCGGAGCCCAGGCGTGCCCAGACACTGCCCAGTTCCAGGCCGATGACGCCAGCGCCGATCACACCCAGGCGCTTGGGCACGGACTGGAACTCCAGGGCCCCGGTGGAATCGACAATGGTTTCACCATCGGTTGGCGTGGGCGGAATCTCGATCGGTACGGATCCACTGGCCAGAATCACATGCTCGCCTTCGAGTTCACTCTTCTTGCCATCCTCCGCCGTCACTTCCACCTTATTGCCGGAGAGCAGCTTCCCGGTGCCCTGGATGCCGTCAATCTTGTTGGCGGAAAACAGTTGCTTTACGCCACCGGTGAGTTGTCCGACAATCTTGGCCTTGCGCTCGATCATGGCAGGCACATCGATACTCAACTTCTGCAGGGAAATACCGTGAACCTCAAAGTCCTTCTGCGCCTCCGCGTATTTATGCGAGGAATCGAGCAATGCCTTGGAGGGAATGCAACCGACATTCAGACAGGTACCACCGTACACCGGCTCGTTCTTGTCATTGTGCCATTTCTCGACACAGGCCGTTTTCATGCCGAGTTGGGCGCACCGGATGGCAGCCACGTAGCCAGCAGGACCGGAACCGATCACCACCACATCATATTTTTTAGTCATAACGCTTACCTATCGTCTTCTTGTCAGTGTACCGATCATCCCGAAAAACCAGAGCCACAGTACATGGTGTGACTGTGGCCCGGTAGCGACGTCGGTGTTCAGGCGACTGCCCGCAATCAGAGTTCCAGCAGAATGCGCGCCGGGTCTTCGAGCAGCTCCTTGATGGTCACCAGGAACTGCACCGCCTCCTTGCCATCAATGAGACGATGGTCATAAGAAAGCGCCAGATACATCATCGGCAGGATTTCCACCTTGCCATCCACCGCCATGGGGCGCTCCTGGATCTTGTGCATACCCAGAATGGCTGTTTGCGGCGGATTGAGAATCGGCGTAGACAGCAGCGAGCCGAACACGCCACCGTTTGAAATGGTGAATGTACCACCGGTCATTTCCTCGATGCCGAGCTTGCCGTCACGCGCCTTGAGACCATAGTCGCGGATGGTGTCCTCAACCTGGGCCAGACTCAGGTGATCGGCGTTTCGCAGCACCGGTACCACCAGGCCGCGCGGTGAAGAAACCGCCACCCCGATGTCCTGATAGCCGTGGTAAACCACATCGTTACCATCAAGCGAAGCGTTCACGGCCGGGTAGCGCTTGAGGGCTTCGACACTGGCTCGCACGAAGAAGGACATGAAACCCAGACGTGTACCGTCATGGGTCTTCTCGAACAGATCCTTGTAGCGGTTGCGCAGCTCCATGACCGGCTGCATGTTGACCTCGTTGAACGTGGTCAGCATGGCCGTGGACTGGCTGGCGTGCAGCAGACGTTCCGCAATGCGGGCCCGCAGCCGGCTCATCGGGACACGCTCTTCCACCCGTCCACCGGACTGATCCGACGACCCCGGCGCGGAAGCCTTGTCCAGTGACTTGCTCATCTCTTTATCATCGGACGTTTCTTTTGCAGCAGCGGCTTTGCCCGAGGACTTCTCCTCGCCCTTGCCTTCGACAAACTTCACCACGTCTTCCTTGGTTATACGTCCGTCCTTGCCGCTGCCACTGATCTTCGATGGATCCACGTCATTTTCTTCAGCCAGCTTTCGCGCAGCCGGACTCAGCAGAACCTCATCGGAAGACTTGCTGTCATCGCCGTCACCACGCTTCTCATCCGCGCTGCCCTGCTTCTTGTCCTTTTTGTCTCCGTCATCAGAGGCTTTGTCTTTTGACTCGTCCTTGCCTTCATCATCACCGGACTTTCCAGAGGACTTTCCGTCGCCACTGGCCGCGCCTTCCTTGACCTTGCCCACCACCTCATTGCTGACAATGGTGTCTCCGGTCTGCTTGATGATTTTTTCCAGCACACCATCGGAAGGTGAGACCACTTCGATGACGACTTTGTCGGTTTCGATATCGACCAGCAATTCGTCCTGCTTCACCTCGTCACCTTCCTGTTTATGCCAGGTGGCAACGGTGCCGTCCGGCACAGATTCCGGCAGGGTAGGCGCTTTAATTTCAATTGACATGTCTGATCCTTACACTCACTGTGTTCACTGATCGTTATTACTGTTATTTCCCGAAGCTCAACGCCTGGTCCAGGAAGGTTTCCAACTGTGCCTTGTGCAGGGCCGGATAGCCTGCCGCTGCTGCCGCTGAAGCCTCGCGCCCGGCATAGGTCAGATTGACCGAAGGGTCCAGTTGCTGGATAACCCGCCGCATATGATGCTGGCTGGAATACCAGGCGCCCTGGTTCATCGGTTCTTCCTGACACCACACCACTTCCGAGAAGTTGCTGTAGGTACTCATCACCTCTTTCAGGTCCGCTTCCGGGAAAGGGTACAGCTGTTCCAGCCGCACGATGGCGATATTCTTGATACCCCGGTCACGGCGCTCCTTGCGCAGATCGTAATAGACCTTGCCGGCACACAGAACGATGCGATCGACTTTCGCCGGCACCACATCCTCATCGGTTTCATCGATCACCACCTGGAATGAACCATTGGCCAACTCGTCCAGGCTGTTCACCGCTTCCTTGTGACGCAGCAGACTCTTGGGTGACATGACAATCAGGGGCTTGCGCAGGGGGCACAGCACCTGCCGTCGCAGCATGTGGAACACCTGGGACGGAGTCGTGGGCAGGCAGACCTGGATGTTGTGCTCGGCACAAAGCTGCAGGAAACGCTCGAGGCGCGCCGAAGAGTGTTCCGGCCCCTGACCTTCGTAACCATGGGGCAACAACATGGTCAGGCCACAGAGACGTTGCCACTTGTGCTCCCCGCTGGTAATGAACTGATCGATCACCACCTGCGCCGAGTTGGCAAAGTCACCAAACTGCGCTTCCCAGATGACCAGGGCATTGGGCGTAGTGGTGGCATAACCATACTCGAAGGCCAGCACTCCGGCTTCGGAAAGCAGCGAGTCATAGATCGCAAACATCTCGGGATTATCAGGAACCAGTGATTGCAGGGGCCGCAGCTCCTCACCATTTTCCTGATCATGCAGTACAGCATGACGATGCCCAAAGGTACCGCGTCCCACATCCTGCCCGGTCAGTCGGACCCGATTACCGCTCGTCAGAATCGTGGCATAGGCAAGCGTTTCGGCAAAGCCCCAGTCGATCGGCTTTTCGTCCTCCGCCATGGCCTGACGGTCACCCATGATCCTGGAGACCTGCCGGTGTAACTGAAGCGATTCCGGAACCTTGCTGACCTTGCGGGCCAGCGCCTGCAGGGTTTCCCTTTTGACCGACGTATTGTAATGCGGACTCCACTCGTGACCGAGATAGGGCCCCCAGTCAACAAACATTTCCACCGAAGGCTCTTTGACCAGGCACTTGACCACATGTTCGCCGTTCTCAAGTTCCTTGCGATAACGCTTGCTCAGCGCTTCGTTTTCCTCTTCGGTTACCAGGGATTGCTGCACCAGAGAATCAGCATACTTGGTACGGGAAGTTTTCTGCTGACGGATCTGTTTGTACATCAGTGGCTGGGTGGCCGCCGGCTCATCGGCTTCATTGTGGCCGCGTCGACGGTAGCAGATCAGATCGATGACCACGTCCTTGCCGAATTCATAACGGAAATCCAGGGCCAGCTGGGTGACAAAAAGCACGGCTTCGGGATCATCAGCATTGACATGAAAAATCGGCGCCTGCACCATTTTTGCCACATCGGTACAGTATTCAGTGGAGCGCGCGTCTTCACGCTTGCTCGTGGTGAAACCCACCTGGTTGTTGATGATGATGTGAACCGTGCCACCGGTCTTGTAGGCACGGGTCTCGGACATCTGGAAGGTCTCCATGACCACGCCCTGTCCGGCAAATGCGGCATCCCCGTGGATGCTGACCGGTACCACGGCATGCCCGAGCTCATCCCGGCGACGGTCCTGGCGCGCCCGCACCGAACCCTCCACCACCGGGGCAACAATCTCCAGATGCGAGGGATTGAAAGCCATGGCCAGGTGCACTTCTCCACCGGCCGTCATGACGTTGGAGGAAAAACCCTGGTGGTACTTCACGTCGCCGGAACTGGTATAGGTGGCCCGCCCCTCGAACTCACTGAACAACTCGGCCGGGTTCTTGCCCAGGATGTTGACCAGCACATTGAGCCGGCCCCGATGCGCCATACCGATGACCACCTCTTTCACTCCATAGCTGCCCGAGCGCTGGATCAGTTCATCCAAGAGGGGAATCAGGCTTTCGCCGCCTTCCAGGCCAAAACGCTTGGTACCCGGATATTTGGAATCAAGGTGCTTTTCCAGCCCTTCCGCGGCGGTCAGGCGTTCGAGCAGGTGTCGTTTGACTTCGTCGGGAAAATTCGGATCACCGTGCGTGGCTTCAATCCGCTTCTGGATCCACTGCTTCTCTTCCAGGTTCACGATATGCATGAACTCGTAACCGATGGATTTGCAGTAAATATTTTCCAGGATGTCCACAATCTCTCGCAAGGTCGCGGTATCACGATTGATGAACAGTGACCCCGTCTGGAACACGGTGGAAAAATCACCCGTCGAGAGATTGTAGAAATCGAGTTCCAGGTCCGGCACTTTCTCCCGATGCATCAGATTCAAGGGATCGAGAGTCGCTTTCTGGTGACCCCGCACACGATAGGAGCTGATCAGGTGCAAGACCTGTACCTGCTTGTTCTCATGCTCGGAATTGACCACCACGTCATTGCTCAACACAGGCGTGAAGCGGCTGGTCATGCCGACCTTGCGGAAATACTCCCGGATTTCCTTGTGCGAGACATCCTCGCCGGCGCCTTCGGCTATCCGCGGCAGGCTGGAGAAGTACTCACGCCATTCCTCGGGCACCTGATCAGGATCTTTCAGAAACTGATCGTAGAGTTCTTCCACGTAGGAGGCGTTGCCACCGGAGAGATGGCCGGTGCTCCACATTAACTCCATTATGCTGTCATGCATGTCACTTCATCCGGATCGCAGTAAATGTTGTTGGTTCAGCCCGCATTTCCATAGCTGCCTCAGGCACTGTTCTCCAGTAGCATGGTGCGGATGTGACCGATGGCACGCGTCGGATTCAGCCCTTTCGGACAGACGGCCACACAATTCATGATACCCCGGCAGCGGAACACGCTGAACGGGTCTTCCAGTTCCGCCAGACGCTCGGCGGTAGCCGTATCACGGCTGTCAGCAAGGAAACGGTAGGCCTGCAGCAGACCTGCGGGGCCAATGAATTTCTCCGGATTCCACCAGAACGAAGGACAGCTGGTGGTACAGCAGGCACAGAGAATGCACTCATACAGCCCATCCAGCTTCTCCCGCTCTTCGGGAGACTGCAAGCGCTAGATGGCCGGAGCCGGCTCATCATTGAGCAGGAATGGCTTCACTTTCTCGAACTGCTGGTAGAAAATCTTCATATCCACCACCAGGTCGCGGATCACCGGCAGACCGGGCAGCGGTCGCAGCACCAGCTTGCCTTTTTTAGCCACCGTGGAAATTGGCGTGATACAGGCCAGGGCATTGGTGCCGTTGATGTTCATGCCATCGGAACCACAGACGCCCTCGCGGCAGGAACGACGGTAGGAAAAGGTCGGATCCTGTTTCTTGACCAGTTCCAGCACATCCAGCACCATCAGGTCCTTGCCTTCCGGGATGTCAATCTCGACATCCTGCATGACGGGCTTCTCGTCTGTTTCCGGATTGTAACGATAGAGGCTGACTAACACGTTGTTTCTACCTTTGATTCGTCGAGGGTGGCACGGGCCACCCGGCAATTAATAGGTTCTGATCATGGGTTCGAAGGTATCGACCGTCTTCGGCTTGAAATTCACATCCCGCTTGCTCACCCGCTTGTCTTCCGGGAAGTACATGGAATGACAGAGCCAGTTCTCATCATCACGCTCCTGATAATCCTCGCGGGCGTGAGCACCACGGCTTTCAGTGCGGGCTTCAGCGGCAATCGCCGTCGCCTCGGCGACCTCGAACAGGTTCTCCAGCTCCAACGCTTCGATCCGCGCCGTATTGAAGGTCATGCTCTTGTCTTCGAGTTCGATATTGGCCACCCGCTCGCGCAGGGTCTTCAGCTTGTCGATGCCTTCGCGCATGAATTCACCCGTGCGGAACACACCAAAATGCTTCTGCATGATGTCCTGCAACTCCGCCCGCAAGGTAGCCACTTTCTCACCGCCCTTGCTTTCGTTCAGCCGGTTGAGGCGCTGCATGGCCTGCTCGATGTCGCTCTCTGAGGCGGCACGATGCTCAACGCCCTGACGCAGGCGATCCTCGATGTGTTTGCCCGCCGCGCGGCCAAAGACCACCAGGTCGAGCAGGGAATTACCACCCAGGCGATTGGCCCCGTGTACCGATACACAGGCTGCTTCACCAACGGCGAACAGGCCCTCGATGGTCTCGTCCTCGCCATTCTCGTTCTGGGTCAAGGCCTGGCCATGCACATTGGTGGGAATACCACCCATCATATAATGACAGGTGGGCACCACCGGAATCGGTTCTTTCACCGGATCGACATGGGCAAAGGTGCGGGACAGCTCCAGAATGCCCGGGAGCTTGGAATTGAGCACTTTTTCGCCAAGGTGATCCAGCTTCAACATGACGTGATCACCGTCCGGGCCACAACCGCGCCCTTCCAGGATCTCCAGCACCATGGAACGGGCCACCACGTCACGGCCGGCCAGATCCTTGGCATTGGGAGCATAACGCTCCATGAAACGCTCGCCGTCCTTGTTGATCAGATAACCGCCCTCGCCCCGACAACCTTCGGTGACCAGGGTACCGGCACCGTAGATGCCGGTCGGGTGGAACTGCCACATCTCGATGTCCTGCACCGGATAACCGGCCCGCAGCGCCATGCCCACACCGTCACCGGTATTGATCAGGGCGTTGGTGGTCGACGCATAAATGCGCCCGGCACCACCGGTGGCAAACACCGTGGCACGAGACTGGATGAAAAGGGTTTCGCCGGTCTCGATGCAGATGGCGATGACACCCACCACCGCAGCGTCCTGGTTACGTACCAGGTCCACCGCATAATATTCATTCAGGAATACCGTATTGTTCTTAAGGTTGCCCTGGTAAAGGGTATGCAACAATGCGTGGCCGGTGCGGTCCGCAGCCGCGCAGGTGCGCGCTGCCTGGCCGCCCTTGCCGTAGTCCTTGGATTGACCACCGAAAGGACGCTGGTAGATACGACCGTTCTCCGTGCGGGAAAAAGGCAACCCCATGTGTTCCAGCTCGAAAACCGTCTGCGGGCCTTCACTGCACATGTATTCGATGGCGTCCTGGTCCCCGATATAGTCGGAACCCTTGACCGTGTCGTACATATGCCAACGCCAGTCGTCATTGGGATCATCACTGGCAATGGCACAGGTGATGCCGCCCTGGGCCGAGACGGTGTGCGAGCGTGTGGGAAACACCTTGGTGATTACGGCCGTCTTGTAGCCAGACTGCGCCAGCTGCAATGCTGCCCGCATGCCGGAGCCACCACCGCCCACGATCACTGCATCAAAGGATAAGGTTCGCATACCGCTCATTTACATTCCCCACAGAATCTGAATACCCCAGACGAGGTAGATGAAAATCAGGATGACACTTGCCGCCTGCACGAACAGGCGCACCGCCGTGGCCTTGTTACCCAGGGAGAGACCGGTCAGGTAGTCGGTATACACCGTCCACATACCGACCCAGGCATGCGCGCAAAGGCTGATCAGCGCCAGAAGCGTGGCAATCCGCATCCAGGTCGTGCCGAACAGCGCCGACCACTGTGCATAATCAAGATCCGGCGTCAGTAACAGATAGCCCAGAAGGCCGATGCTGTAGACCCCCAGGATGACAGCACTGAGTCGCTGCAGCACCCAGTCCGACACGCCGTTTTTACCGAGCCCGGTTACACTGTTCACCATATCCACACTCCCGCCAGTACAATGCTTATCACGGAAAGCACGATGACCATCATCGCGCCCCGCCGGCCCCCTTCGAGGGTCTCACCAACGCCGGCATCCATAACCAGGTGCCGAATACCGGCAATCAGGTGATACAGCAATCCGGCAACGATGGCCCAGACCAGCAGCTTGACCAGCGGCTGTCCGAGCAGGGATTGCACACGCTCGAAGCCCTGCTCGGAGGCCAGGGACTCACCCAGCATCCAGAGCAGGACAGCAGCGGCAACAAACAGGAATACGCCCGAAATCCGGTGCAGGATCGAGGTGATCGCAGGAAGCGGGAAATGGATTGTGGTCAGGTTGAGATTTTTCGGTCTGTTATCTTTCACTGGTAGCCGATTCAGTTGCAGCCCGAGGACGGGCCTGGTTAGCGACACTGACCAGCGGTGGCAACACGGCTGGTCAACCGTAGGACAATGCCCGGATGCAGATGGCCTGCCAATCGGCTCGCGAGGAACGCATCCGATTGCCGCCAAGCCCCGGGTTAGTCAGCTCTCAAGGCGCCTTTACCCAGTTGAGATCATGGCCGCCGAGTATAGTCCCATACCACCCGGAATACAATAAAACCTTGGGAACCAAACAAATAAACGACAACATTATGTCATGTTCTTGTAAAAAATATACAAGACTGCGCCGTTTGCCACGGGATTATGGTAGAGTACCGAACTTGCCAACGGAATTCTCCGGGGTGCGCTTGGCCTTCGCGCAAGCACATCCTGCTGGTCAGAAAGTACTTCTGTCTAAAAGAAACAATCAGTTAGGAGTTTTATATGAGTGAGAAGAAAGCCCGCCTGAGCTTTGAGGGAAGCGACAAGACGATCGAGCTTCCCATGTACCAGGGCACCCTGGGCCCCGAGGTGGTGGATGTACGTGGCCTGACCGCAAAGGGCCTTTTCACTTTCGACCCCGGCTTCGTTTCCACAGCCTCCTGCGAATCTGCCATCACCTATATCGACGGTGCCGAAGGTACCCTGCTCCACCGCGGCTATCCCATCGACCAGCTGGCCGAGCACTCCAACTTCCTGGAAACCTGTTATCTATTGCTCAACGGTGAATTGCCGGACAAAAAGCAAAACCAGGACTTTAAGGAAAGCATCCGTTACCACACCATGGTGCACGAACAACTCTACAATTTCTTCAACGGTTTCCCGCGCGACGCACACCCGATGGCCATCATGGTCGGTGTCGTGGGCGCCCTGTCGGCTTTCTATCACGACACGATTGACATCGACGACCCCGAACACCGCCGTCTGGCAGCCCATCGCCTGATCGCCAAGCTACCCACCATTGCGGACATGACCTATAAGCACAGCATAGGCCAACCGTTCATGTACCCGCGCAATGACCTGAGCTATTCGGAAAACTTCCTGCACATGATGTTCAGCACACCCTGTGAGGAACCCAATATCAGCCCCACCCTGGCCAAGGCCATGGATGTGATCTTCCTGCTGCACGCCGATCACGAACAGAACGCTTCCACATCAACCGTTCGCCTGGCCGGCTCCACCGGCGCCAATCCATACGCCTGCATCTCCTCTGGCATCTCCGCCCTCTGGGGCCCCGCACACGGCGGCGCCAATGAAGCGGTACTGAGCATGCTCGGCGAAATCGGCGACGAAACCCAGATCGAAAAATACATCGCCAAGGCCAAGGATAAGGACGACCCGTTCCGCCTGATGGGCTTCGGTCACCGTGTCTACAAAAACTTTGACCCGCGTTCACGGGTGATGCGCAAGATCTGCGACGAGGTGCTGGCCGAACTGGGCGTGGAAGACGATCCGCTGTTCCGCATGGCGCGCAAGCTGGAGAAGATCGCGCTGGAAGACGACTATTTCATCGAGCGCAAGCTGTATCCGAACGTGGACTTCTATTCCGGTATCATCCTCAAGGCGATGGGCATTCCGACCAGCATGTTCACGGTGATTTTTGCCGTGGGTCGCACGCCGGGCTGGATTTCGCACTGGAACGAGATGTTGAGTTCACCGATGAAGATCGGGCGGCCGCGTCAGTTGTATACGGGGGCGAAGCAGCGGGATTATCCTGCCAAGTAATCAATTCGTATTACTCCGTTGGGGGCGGGCTTGGTCTTTACCGGGTCCGCCTTTTTTTGTGTCCGTCCGTTTTGGTCTGGTGCTTCGTAGTGCGAGTCCTGGAGAGGGTTGGGTGTATTGCTTCCGGACACGCTCAAGCACATCCTGTGGCGCTCCGCGGGCGCCATCCTTGGCGCCCGAGGGTCCTCCAGCAATACACCCAACCCTCTCCAGGACTCTGACTCTGTACCACGCTGACGAGCTCGGAGTGAGCACACAAATTCCCTGTCGGTGCCACGCTGACGGGGTGGGAGCGGACGCACGACTTCCCTGTAGGTGCCACGCTGATGGGGTGGAAGTGGACGCACGTCTTAGTTGTGGATGCCACGCTGATGGAGTGGAAGCGAATACGTGACTTTCCGGTGGGTGCCACGCTGCGGCTGGAGTTAGTGCATGGGGGCGCGTTGCGAAGCCACTCTGCTCAGTCGCCGAGCAACCACCGATGAGTTCAGGCCGCAATCTGATCGCGCTCAGTTTGTCTCTGGACTACACGGCAGTCGTCGCACGTCAGCAGCTACCCGAATTTCCGCACGCAGTGTCCGCAATGCCGTCCCGCTCCACACTCTGAGGCAACCCCCGCCTCCTGCTACGGTGCGACCACTCCCAGCCTCTCCGGTGGCATTGAGTCAGGGTCGTGTGTTGGGGGAGTGGGTGTCTGGTTTCAGGACCCTCGGGCGCCAGGGCAGGTGATTGCTCCTGCATAACCTGCACTCCCGCCATCCATGGCGGTCGGTGGCGCCCGCGGAGCGACACATGGATGTGCTTGAGCGTGTCCTGTAACCAGACACCCACTCCCCCAACACACGACCCGAGCTACAAAGTGCACACAGAAAGCGAAAATACGGCCTGAATGGAGAACGGAAAGGAAGAAAGAGAGCGGCACAAAAAAAGGGCAGGTGATTCAAAAAGAATACACCTGCCCCTTAGAGTTGGTGGAGCTAATCGGGATCGAACCGATGACCTCAACGCTGCCAGCGTTGCGCTCTCCCAGCTGAGCTATAGCCCCATATTGACCATGCCAATAAAGTCCGCGCATTTTAGGCATCGCGCCGCCCGCTGTCAACGTCCGGGCAGCGATAAATGCGAATTATCGGGCATCCTCTCCGGCCATGAAGTCCTGCAGGGCGCGGTACTGTTTCTCCAGCCGCTTGGTCTCCTTCTTGGACACACCACCAAGCACTTCCAGGGCATGCCGGAGGCGGGCCCGGGTGATGTCCAGACCGAGAATGGCGATGGAATCGATCACCGAGGTGGAAACGGCTTTGCCTGAAATGGCAACAAAGACCGGGAACAGAGTATCCCGGATTTTCAGTTCCAGGAAGGAGGAAATCTGCTGACACTGCTGCTCGACCCGGTCGCGATCCCACTCTTCCATGTTCTCGAGACGCCACAAGAGCAGCTGCAGGATCTCCCGTATCTGCGCAGCATCGAGTTTCTTGTGCTCGAAAGCGTCGGCCTCCAGCGGCACCACACCGTCCAGCATGAAGCCGGCCAGGGGCATGACGTCGGAGAAGCGCTCCACTCGCTCACGGATCAGGGGCACGGCCCGGGCGACACGCTTGGGATCAAAGGCCCAGCGGGCATAGGCTTCGATGAAGGCTTCATCATCCAGGTTCTCGCGGATGTATTTGCCGTTGAGCCAGTTGAGCTTTTCGATATCAAACACCGGACCGCCAAGAGAGACCCTTTCGATATCGAAGGCACTCACCATTTCATCGAGGGAAAACTTTTCCCGCCCGTCAGGCATGGTCCAGCCCATCATGCCCAGGTAATTCACCAGGGCCTCGGGCAGATAGCCCATGGCGTGGTAGTAATTGATGCTGGTCGGGTTCTTGCGCTTGCTCAGCTTGCTCTTGTCCGGATTGCGCAGCAATGGCATGTGACTGAACACCGGCGGCTCCCAGCCGAAGTATTGATACAGGAGCAGGTGCTTGGGCGTCGAGTTGATCCACTCCTCGCCCCGGATCACATGGCTGATCTGCATCAGGTGGTCATCCACCACATTGGCGAAATGGTAGGTGGGCAGATTGTCCGATTTCATCAACACCTGCATATCGACCTGCTGCCAGCTGATGTTGATCTCGCCGCGCAGCATGTCGCGAAAATGGCACTCGCCCTCTTCCGGCACGCGCATGCGCACCACATGCGGTTCCTTGTTCTTCAGCTTTGCCGCAATTTCATCTTCACTCAGGCCCAGGCAGTGACCGTCATAACCGGCGGTCTGCTTGTTGGCCATCTGTTCAGCGCGCAGACTTTGCAAGCGCTCGGCCGTGCAGAAACAACGGAAGGCATGACCGCCCTCCAACAGGGTATTGATATGCTGGCGGTAGATGTCACTGCGCTGACTCTGGCGATAGGGACCATGCTCGCCGCCCACATCGGGACCTTCATCCCAGTCCAGCCCCAACCAGCGCAAGGAGCGCAGGATATCCTGTTCGGATTTTGCGGTGCTGCGGGCCTGATCCGTGTCCTCAATCCGGAGTACAAACTGCCCCTTATGCTGCTGGGCGAAACAACGGTTGAACAGAGCGATGTATGCCGTGCCCACATGTGGATCGCCGGTGGGCGAAGGCGCGATTCGGGTTCTTACTGTCTGCATGAGTGTCCTTGTTCCAGCGGTTTGTGGCGGAGGCGGCGATTATACGTCATGGACCCTGCCCCGTCATGCCGAGCGCTGGCTGCAGCTTCCCGCCCCAGCAGGTATAATCGCCTGCCCTGATCAATGTCGGCTGCCCAATGGCCGCACGAGGAGCTTCATGCCCGACCACCGCTTCTGCATCGCGCCCATGCTGGACTGGACCGATCGCCACGAGCGCTACTTCCTGCGCCTGCTGACGCGGCACAGCCTGCTCTATACTGAAATGGTCACCACCGGTGCCCTGCTGTTCGGTGACAAGCACCGGCATCTGCGCTACAACGTGGAAGAGCATCCGGTGGCGCTGCAGCTCGGTGGCAGTGAGCCGGACGCCATGGCCCGATCGGCCGTGCTTGCGCAGGAATACGGCTACGATGAAGTCAACATCAATGTCGGCTGCCCCAGTGACCGGGTCCAGTCAGGCCGCTTCGGCGCCTGCCTGATGGCCGACCCCGACCTGGTGGCCGACTGTTATCGCGCCATGACCAGCGCCAGTGACCTGCCGGTCACCGTCAAGTCCCGTGTCGGCATTGATGACCGGGACAGCGACGCTTTTCTGCAACAGTTCCTGGAAACCCTGGCCAAAGCCGGCTGTCGGGATTTCATCCTGCATGCCCGCATCGCCGTGCTGCAGGGCCTGAGTCCAAAAGAGAACCGCGATGTGCCGCCCTTGCAGTATGATCGGGTGTATCGCATGAAACAGCGTTATCCGGAATTGAATATTGTCATCAACGGCGGTATCCGCAGCCTTGAAGCCAGTCTGGAGCACCTGCAGCAGGTCGACGGTGTGATGATGGGCCGTGAAGCCTATCAGAACCCCTTCATCCTGGCTGGTGTCGATCAACGGGTGTTCGGCGACCAGACCGGGATACCGGACCGCCAGCAGATTGCGAACGATTTTATGCCTTATGTGGCCCGGCAATTGGCCGAAGGCGTTCCACTGCAGCATATGACCCGCCACATACTGGGCCTGTTCAAGGGCTGTCCGGGAGGCAGGCAGTTCCGTCGTCACCTGAGCGAGAATGCCCATCGCCGTGATGCCGACATCACCGTGCTGGAGGACGCCATCGCCCATGTGTCTGAAGTTTCCCTGGAGGAAGTCGAATGATCGAAGCCATCAAGCAGTTTTTTGATGAACGTCTGCGACCGGATGAGCAGGAGCAGGAAGAGGACAGGGTCTGTCGCCTGCAATTGGCCAGTGCCGCCCTGCTGCTGGAACTGATGAAGACCGATCGGCATATCGACGAGCGCGAGGAGGAAGTCTTCTGCGAGGTGTTGACCCGCACCTTCGATCTGGACGGGGCCGCCCTGGCCGAAATCAGTGAACTGGCCGAAGAGGAAGCCCGGCAAGCGACCTCTCTCTACGAATTCACCAGCCTGGTCAACGACGGTTATGACTACAGCGAGAAAGTGCAGCTGGTCGAAAACATGTGGCAGATTGCCTGGGCCGATGGCCGGGTGGATAAGTACGAAGAGCAGATGATCCGCAAGACGGCGGACCTGATCTATGTCTCACACAGTGATTTCATCCGCAGCAAGCTCAATGTCCGAGACCGCTTTCAGCAAACGGACACGGACTGAGCATCAGTCGTCCCAGCTCCAGTCATCGTCGAAATCCTCGTCAACCGCGCCGTCACTGACATCGTATGCGCGCTGCTGCAGATAGGCATCGCGCATGAATATGTACTGGTCGCCGTACATCATCGAGTCGAGCTGCAAAGCCTGGACACGGGTATTGAGCATGTACATGCCATACAGGCTGTTACGCAGCCGCACCTGATCCGGTGAACTGACCGGGCCGGTATAGATGTCGGTGGCAAAACCGAAGGCATCGCGCACCGTGCTTGGTCCCATGAAGGGCAACACCAGATAGGGCCCTGGACCCACACCCCAGCGGCCAAGCGTCTGACCGAAATCTTCATGGTTACGCTCGAAACCAGCGTCGCTCGCCACATCAAGCAAGCCACCCAGACCGATGGTGGTGTTGACCAGGATCCGACCTGTGTCAGAGGCGGCATCACGGAACTTCGCCTGCAGCAAGTTGTTCACCAGCACAGTGACGTCATTGAGATTACTGAAGAAGTTGCGTACGCCCCGCTGCGCGGGCCTCGGAACCACGTCCACATAGGTTTCCGCCACCGGGCGTGCCAGATAATCATCAAAATATTGGTTGAACGTAAATACACGCTGGTTCCAGCCTTCCCAGGGGTCGGGGTCACGCTCGGCGAGAGCCGGGGACGCAAGCAGAAGGAAACAGGCTCCCAGAATCAGCGATCGGACAGAAATCGAATGTATCATTGGCACTCCACAGGCCTACTGCAATACCGCCAGTCCGGCAGTATAGCGTATCGGGTGAGAGGTACGCGAGGCGCGACCGCGCAGATCAGCGCACCGCCTCTTCCAATCGCCGCAAAAGCCGCTTTTCCGATACCGGCACCCGGGTTTTGAGAGATTGTGCAAACAGGGAAACCCGCAGTTCCTGCAATAGACTGGGGAAGGTTTCGAGTCGCGCGGCAGCCGTCCGACTCGCCGAACAACACTCAAGGTACCGGGAATGCAGCCCCTGCAGAATCCGGATGCTTTCCTGGTCGCGCTGGGGATCCTGCGGCAATTTTTCCAACCGCAGGACTATGGCTCGCAGGTATCGGGGATACTCTTTCAACCAGCCAGCCGGCACGGCTGCGGGAAACTCCGCAGGCAGCAACGCGTCGAGCTGTTGATCGATATCCTGCATGGCCTCGGGAAATCGAGAGCTGTCCAACTCCGCAAGGTGGCGCCGCATCTCAAAATGGCGCTCGAAAATGTCGCGACACTGGCGCAGCATCCGCGCGGCTTTCTCCATCAACTCCGCTCGGCCCCGTTCATACAATTGCATGAATTCATCCCGGTCCCGCGGCCGCTGCCGATCCAGGTCAAAGCTTTCGCGATAGACGGCAAACAAGGCATGCTCGGTAAAATCTTCCAGTTGTGGCGGGAACTTCAGGCTCACCTTTTTGCGC